>JAICZD010000066.1 GCA_025933855.1 Modestobacter sp.
CGCCTCCTGGGCGGGGGCCTCCTGGGCGGGGGCCTCCTGCGCGGGAGCTGCCCCGTCGCCGCCGGCCTCCCCACCGATGACCGCGAGCTCGGCGCCCACGTCCACGGTCTCGTCCTCGGCTACCAGGATCTTGGTGAGCACGCCGGCCGCGGGTGAGGGGATCTCGGTGTCGACCTTGTCGGTGGAGACCTCCAGAAGGGGCTCGTCGACCTCTACCTGGTCCCCCTCCTCCTTGAGCCAGCGGGTGACCGTGCCCTCGGTGACGCTCTCACCCAGGGCGGGCATGGTGACGGACGTCGGCATCGAAGCCAGTTCTCCTCAGGTCGGGGGGTGGTACCGGGCGGAGGGGTGCAGGCGGTGCGGGGGTGCGGTGGTCCGGACGGTCAGCTGTGCGAGTGCAGCGGCTTCCCGGCCAGCGCCAGGTGTGCCTCGCCCAACGCCTCGCTCTGGGTCGGGTGCGGGTGGATCAGCTGGGCGACCTCGTCGGGCACAGCCTCCCAGTTGTAGATCAGCTGCGCCTCGGCGATGAGCTCACCGACCCGGCTGCCGACCATGTGCACGCCCACCACGGGACCGTCGGCGGCGCGAACCAGCTTCACCGCGCCGGCGGTCTTCAGGATCTGGCTGCGACCGTTACCGCCCAGGTCGTAGGTGAGCACCTCGATGGCGTCGCCGTACTTCTCCCGGGCCTGCGCCTCGGTGAGCCCGACCGAGGACACCTCGGGCTCGGAGTAGGTGACGCGCGGAACGCCGGCGTAGTCGATCGGCACGACCGGCAGCCCGGCCAGCCGCTCGGCGACGAGGATGCCCTCGCCGAAGCCCACGTGGGCCAGCTGAAGGGTGGGGATCAGGTCGCCCACCGCGGAGATGGTGGGCACGTTCGTCTGGCAGTACTCGTCGACCAGGACGAAGCCGCGGTCCATCGCCACGCCGGCCTCCTCGTAGCCCAGCCCCTGGCTGACCGGGCCGCGGCCCACGGCCACCAGCACGAGCTCGGCCTCGAAGCTCTTGCTGTTCTCCAGCTCGACGCGCACCCCGTCGGCGGTGGTCTGCACGCCCGAGACCCGGCTGCCGAGCGAGAAGCCGATCTTGCGGCGGCGGAACGCCCGCTCCAGCAGCTTGGACGAGGACTCGTCCTCCAGCGGCACCAGGTGCGGCAGGGCCTCGACGATGGTCACGTCCACGCCGAAGGACTTCCAGGCGCTGGCGAACTCGCACCCGATGACGCCGCCGCCCAGGATGATCGCCGAGGTCGGCACGCGGTCGAGCTCCAGCGCATGGTCGCTGGTGATCACCTTGGTGCCGTCGATGTCGATGCCCGGCAGGCTCCGGGCGTAGGAGCCGGTGGCCAGCAGGATGTGCCGACCCTCGTAGGTCGTGTCGCCGACCGCGACGGCCGTGGGCGACACCAGCCGGCCCTCGCCCTCGACGTAGGTGATGGCGCGGCTCTTGATCAACCCCTGCAGGCCCTTGTAGAGCTTGCTGATCACGCCGTCCTTGTAGGCGTTGACGCCATCCATGTCGATGCCGGCCAGCGAGGTCTTCACCCCGAACTGCTCGCCCTCGCGGGCGTTGTCGGCCACCTCGCCGCTGTGCAGCAGGGCCTTGGTCGGGATGCAGCCGCGGTGCAGGCAGGTGCCGCCGACCTTGTCCCGCTCGATGAGGACGACGGACAGACCCAGTTCGGCGGCCCGGAGCGCGGCGGCGTAGCCGCCGGAGCCACCACCGAGGATGACCAGGTCTGCGGGGGCGGTGGGTGCGCTCACAGGTGCTCCTCAGGTACAGGTTCGCCGGAGTGCCCGCACCCCGGTCATGGCGATCGTGCGCGTGCACATCCTGCCACTCCCGGGAACGGCGCGTCTGCCTGCACCGTTGGCGGTCCAGGAAGGCCCCGGGACGACGGCCGGGGCCGGGGACTGCAACGGCGGCAGGAGACGGACGATGGGCTGGCTGGACCGGATGCGGGGACGGCGGTCCGCCGGGGCCGGCGTCGGTCGCCGGGGGACCCTGGACCGGGCCTCCGGGGCCGCGGATCTCGCCCATCTGGAGCGGTTCGTCGCCACCCGGCGCGGCGTGGAGGGCTTCGTGGAGCCGCGCACCGCGGTGACCGAGACGACCATCCTGCTGGTCGCCGCCGACGGGGAGTGGACCCGGCGGCGGATCGACGGACCGGAGACCGCCCGCCGGCTCTCCCGTGAGCTCGCCGTCCCGGTGTACGACGCGCAGGTCACCGGCTATCCGCAGCGGATGCGGGACTGGAACGCCCGCCAGACGATCAATCGTATGGACTGATCGGCCTCGGGACGGGGTCCTTCAGCTGACGGTGGCCGTTTCCAGCACGTCACCGGGCGATGAGGTCCTCGATCGTCGCGAGGAGGGTGCGGACCGGTACGCCGGTCCCGCCCTTGGGGGTGTAGCCCCACGGGGAACCGGTGTTGTACGCCGGTCCGGCGACGTCGATGTGCGCCCAGGGCAGCCCGGCCGGCACGAACTCGGCGAGGAAGTGCCCGCCGACGAGCATGCCGCCCATCCGGTCGGCGTTGGCGTTGACCAGGTCGGCGATCGGCGAGTCCAGGCCGCGGCGCAGCTCCGCGGGCAGCGGCATGGCCCACATCGGTTCGCCACTGCGCCGGCCGGCCGCCACCACGGCGTCGCGCAGGTCGTCGCTGCCCATGACCCCCGCGGTGCGGGTGCCCAGGGCGACCAGCTGGGCGCCGGTGAGCGTGGAGGTCTCCAGCAGGTAGGCGGGGGAGTCCTCCACCGCCCGGCAGATGGCGTCGGCCAGCACGACGCGGCCCTCGGCGTCGGTGTTGGTGATCTCGGCCTTCTTGCCGTTGCGGAAGGTCACCACGTCGGCCGGGCGGTAGGCGGTTCCGCTGGGCATGTTCTCCGCGATGGGCACGGTGGCCGTGACGTCGACCTGCAGCCCGAGCTCCGCGACGAGGCAGACGGTGGCGATCACGGCCGCGGCGCCGGCCATGTCGCTCTTCATGTCCTCCATCTTCGCCGCCGGCTTGATGGAGATGCCGCCGCTGTCGAAGGTGATGCCCTTGCCGATGAGCGCCACCGTCGTGCGCGCCTTCTTCCCCCGGTAGGACAGCCGCAGCAGCCGTGGCGGCCGCGTCGAGCCGCCGCCCACGGCGAGGATCCCGCCGTACCCGCCGGCCGCCAGCGCCTTCTCGTCGAGCACCTCCACCGACAGGCCGGCCTTCTTGCCGGCCGCCGCGCCGCGGTCGGCCAGCTCGGCCGGGAACAGGTCGTTGGGTGGGGTGTTGACCAGGTCGCGGACCAGCGTGACCGCGTCGGCCACCGCCCGCACCCGGGCCAGCGGCGCCTTCGCCTCCGCGGCGGCGGGCACCACGAGCTCGACGGACGTCGGCGGCGCGCTCCGGTCGGCCGCCGGTTCGGACTTGTAGGCGGTGAACTCGTAGGCGCCCAGCAGCGCGCCCTCACCGACCGCGTGCAGCCGGTCGGCGTCCGGCGGGCCGCCCACCGCGGCCAGCAAGGAGACCACGCGGCTGCGGCCGCTCAGCGCCCGGCTGGCGGCACCGGCGGCCCGGCGGACAGCCTCCGGCGCGTAGCCCCCAGCCGGCAGCGGCGCGCCGAGACCGGCGACCGCGACGACGGGGAACGGGCCCTGGCCGAAGGTCGGCAGCCGGGTGACCTCGTCCTCCGCGCCGCGCGCACCCAGGTCGGCCAGAGCCGGCAGCAGCCGGCCGCCGAGCAGCCGGTCGACGGCGTCGGCACCGGGCGTGCTGAGGACGCCGTCGGGTCCTCGTCCCACGCCCACCACGACGGCGTCGGCGGAGAGCTTCTCGAGTGGTCGGTCAGTGGCGGAGATCGTCGGCGGCACGGACCGACCCTAGTAAGAGGCCCCCGCTGCTCCCGCGCCTCGCAGGCTCAGCACGGGACCCCGCGGCCGGGCCGCGTTAGCGTTCCGTCCGTGAGCCCGCTGACCTCCCCGCTGCACGACCGGCACGTCGCCGCCGGTGCCAAGTTCGCCGACTTCGGTGGCTGGAACATGCCGATCGAGTACGCCGGGGGCGGGGTGCTGGCCGAGCACGCCGCGGTGCGGTCGGGCGTCGGCCTCTTCGACGTCTCTCACCTGGGCACCGCGATCGTGCGGGGGCCCGGCGCCGCGGAGTTCCTGACCTCCTGCCTCACCAACGACCTGTCCCGGATCGGCCCCGGGCAGGTCCAGTACACGATGTGCTGCCTGCCCGACGGCGACGAGCACGCCGGCGGGGTGGTGGACGACCTCATGGCCTACCTGCACGGACCGGACGAGGTGCTGCTGGTCCCGAACGCGGCGAACGCCGCCGACGTCCTGACCCGGTTGTCCGCTGCGGCACCTGCGGGGGTGGCCATCAGCGACCGGCACACCCAGATCGCGGTGCTGGCCGTGCAGGGCCCCCGGTCGGCCGACGTGCTGGCTGCCGTCGGCCTGCCCGCCGAGCTGGCGTACATGTCCTTCGCCGGGGCCCCGGGCGCCGGCGGGGGAGAGGTGACGGTCTGCCGGACCGGGTACACCGGCGAGCACGGCTACGAGCTGCTGGTCGACGCGGGGCGGGCCGGAGAGCTGTGGGACGCACTGCTCGCCGCCGGCGAGGCCGAGCAGATCCGCCCGTGCGGCCTCGGCGCCCGGGACACGCTGCGTACCGAGATGGGCTATCCGCTGCACGGCCACGAGCTCTCCCACGAGATCACTCCGAACCAGGCGCGGTCGGGGTGGGCCGTGGGCTGGCGCAAGCCGGCGTTCTGGGGTCGGCAGGCGCTGCTGGCCGAGCGGGAGGCGGGCCCCCGCCGGCTGCTGTGGGGCCTGGTGGCGACCGGCCGGGGCATCCCGCGGCCGGGGATGGCGGTGCTGGGGGCCGACGGCGCGACGCTCGGCGAGGTCACCAGCGGCACGTTCTCGCCCACCCTGCGCACCGGCATCGCCCTGGCGCTGCTGGACACCGCGTCCGGCGTCGCCGAGGGGGACGAGGTGGCTGTCGACGTCCGTGGCCGGCCGCAGCAGGTGACGGTCCGCCGTCCCCCCTTCGTTCCCTCCCACGTCCGGTAGGAGAAGGACCCCGTTCCCCCCACGCCTCGCAGGCTCGGCGCGGGCCCCCGCACGGGGCCTCACGACTTCGGGTGGGACTCCTTGGTAGGCACCGGAGGGTCGGCTACCTCGTCGGCCATCGTGGCGTCGCGGGTGCCCATCGGCTGCGGATCGCCCTCGGTGGTGTCGACGGCGGTCTGGTGCTCGGTCTCGGAGTTGATCTCGGCGCCGAACAGCACCAGGTAGCAGGTCAGATACAGCCACAGCATCAGCACGATGACGCCGGCGATGGCGCCGTAGGTCTTGTCGTAGGAGCCGAAGTTGTCCACGTACAGGCTGAACAGCAGGCTCACCACCGCCCAGATCACGGTGACCACGACCGACCCGAGGCTGACCCAGCGGATCTTGGGGGCATCCCGGTCGGGGGCGAGGCGGTACAGGACCGCCAGCGACCCGGCGACCACGCCCAGCAGCAGCACCCAGCGCACGACCTGGGCCAGGATCGTGCCGACGATGCCCAGCGGCAAGGCGTCCAGGACCGCGGGCACCACCGCGACCAGAGCGAACGTGATGAGCACGAAGATGATCGCGCCGATCGTCAGGCCCAGCGCCAGCGCCTTGCGCTTGATGAAGCTGCGCGTCTCCACCTCGTCGTAGGCGAGGTTCACCGCGGTGATCAGGTTCCCGGTGCCACCCGAGGCGCTCCACAGCGCCGCCAGGATCGAGATGATCAGGCTCACCGTCAGCGCGCCGCCGCTGTTCTGGGTGATGCTCGTCAGCTGATCACGCAGCAGCGACTGGGCGCTCTCCGGCAGCTGGTCCGACAGCGACTCGATCTGCCGGGCCACGGTGTCCGGGGAGGCGACCAGGCCATAGATCGAGATGGTGGCGATCAACGCCGGGAACACGGCCAGGAAGGCGAAGAAGGCCACCCCGGCGCCGATGATCGGCATGTTGTCGGCGTTGTGCTCCGCCCACGACCGCTTCACGATCTGCAGCCACCCCTTGGCCGGGATGTCGGTGGGCTTCTCCGCGTGCACGCCGGGCAGCTTCTCCTCGCCGGGCACCGGTGGGGCGGGACGCTCGGCGTCGCGCCGCTCGGTCGCGACGACGGCGGACGACGATGCGCCGGTGTGCTCGGGGACGTCGCCCGTGCGGTCCTCCGCGACGCGGGCTGCGGCCCGCCGTTCGGCCTTCTCCCGGACCCGCTGCTGGATCCGCTCCACGGCGCTCTCCGGCCGCTTCGTGTCAGCCATCTGCTGTCCTCGTCTCCGGTGGTGGGGTGGCCGGTCCGGTGCGATCAGTCGCCGGGCCAGCTGCCGGTCAGCTTGGTGTAGCCGCGCGCGCCGCCCCGGCTGACCAGCGCCTTGACGACGGCGACGATGGCGCCGCGGACGGCGGAGGCGACCAGGATCTCGCGCAGCCGGTACTCGCTCTGCAGCGCGGTGGGAGCGTCGTCCGCGCGGGCAACCTTCTTCCACAGCAACTGGAACAGCGACGCGGCGACGGCGCTGGCCAGCAGGCTGCCGATCAGCCCGATCGGCCGGTACGCGATCGCGGCGGCCCTGCTCACTGCTTCCTGCTCATTGCTTCCTCCACATGACCAGGGCCACGACCGCCGCCACCAGCACGGCGGCGGCTCCCAGGACCACCGGCGGGCTCTCGCGATAGGTCTCGACGACGGTGTCGCGCGCCACCGCCATGCCCTCCTTGACCCGGCCGGCGGCGTCCAGCTGCTGGGTCGTTGCCGGGCGCTGGCCCCGGTTGGTCGTCACCGGCCGGCCTCGCCGGCCGGCAGCGGCGCGGTCGGCCGGCCCCTCCGTTCCCGAGGAGCCGTCGCCCGGCCGGTGCCCGTGCCCGCACGAGGCCGGATCATGAGTCCTCCACGGGTCTCGGGCAGAACGGTCCGGCCCCGGACATGCCCCCAGCACTACTGCGTAAACCAAGATCGCACGTCGGCGTCGCGCCCAGGTTCCCCGGCCGCGCACGCCCCCGGCTAGCCTCGCCGTCCATGAGCTGGACCTGGCAGCTGGACGACCCGACCGGCACCCCGGTGGACCCCGCCTCCCTCGGGGTGGAGGTGCCCCCGTCGGACAACCAGGGCGACGCCGAGTCGTGGCTGGGGGAGAACTGGCGCGACCTGCTGGAGCGGGGGATCGCCACGGTCACCCTGCTGCACGACGGCGAGCGGGTCTACGGCCCGATGGGGCTGGCCCCGACCTGAAGAAGGACCCCCCAGCCCCTGCGGCCTGCTCCGGGGCCCCGGCGCGAGCTTGCGAGGGCTGGGGAGGAGGGGGTTCTCTCACTCGCGGCGGGGGGGGGCTCCGCTAGCCCCGGCTGGTCTTGGCCGGGTCGCGCTCGACCACGTCGCCCAGCGCCTCGTCGATCCGGGCGAGCACCTCGGCCGGCAGCTGGACGCCGGCGGCCTTGACGTTGTCGGTGACCTGCTCAGGGCGGCTGGCCCCGATGATCGCGGCCGCGACGTTGGGGTTCTGCAGCACCCAGGCCACCGCCAGCTGGGCCATCGTCAGGCCCAGCTCGTCGGCGATCGGGCGCAGCTGCTGCACCCGGGTGAGCACGTCGTCGCGCAGGAATCCCTTGATGGAGCCGCCCACCTCGGCGTTGCCGGCCCGGCTGTCGGCCGGCGGCTGCTCCCCGGGCAGGTACTTGCCGGTGAGCACGCCCTGCGCCAGCGGTGACCAGACGATCTGGGACAGACCGTGCTTCTCGCTGGTCGGGACCACCTCGGCCTCGATGACCCGCCACAGCATCGAGTACTGCGGCTGGTTGCTGATGAGCTGCACCTTCAGCTCACGGGCGAGCTCGGCGGCGGCGGCGATCTCCTCGGCCCGCCACTCCGAGACGCCCAGGTAGAGCACCTTGCCGGCGCGCACGAGGTCGGCGAAGGCGGTCATCGTCTCCTCCAGCGGCACCGTCGCGTCGTAGCGGTGCGCCTGGTAGAGGTCGACGTAGTCGGTCTGCAGCCGCCGCAGCGAAGCGTGGCAGCTCTCCGTGATGTGCTTGCGGGACAGGCCGCGGTCGTTGGCCCCCGGTCCGGTCGGCCAGTAGACCTTGGTGAAGATCTCCAGCCCCTCGCGGCGCTGGCCGGACAGCGCCCGGCCGAGCACCGACTCGGCCTTGGTACCGGCGTAGACGTCCGCGGTGTCGAAAGTGGTGATGCCCACGTCGAGGGCGGCGCGCACGCAGGCGTGCGCGGCGTCCTCCTCCACCTGGCTCCCGTGGGTCAGCCAGTTGCCGTAGGCGATCTCGGAGATGGTGAGGCCGGAGCGGCCGAGGCGTCGAGTCTGCACGCCCGTGCACTGTACTTAGGACGGCTCACCAAACCACCGGGGTCCACTTTCAGTACGGGTCGCCGATGCCCAGCCGCGGCTTCGGGAACCTCCAGCGGCGCACCATCGTCGCCCGGCTGATGCCGTACCAGACCAGGGTCCGGGTCTTCTCCGGGTGATCCGGCAGGCGCTCCTCGAGCGCCGTCTTGATCTTGCGGCCCAGCAGCACGGAGTCGGCCGCGATCAGCAGGAAGAAGGCGAACCACACGAAGACCGTGTAACTCTGCACCGCAGTGTTGGGGATGAAGTACCCCGCCAGCACCAGGGCGGCGACGAGGAGGAACAGGCTGCCGGCGTTGCGCCGGGTGTCGACCACGTCACGCACCAGCCGCCGGGCCGGACCCCGGTCCCGCGCCGGCAGGGCCGCGTCGTCCCCGCGCGCGCCGGCCGCGCGACCGGCGGCGCTCTTCCCGGCCTGGGACTCGCGCATCCGCTTGTAGGCCTCTTTGCGGGTGGTCGGCGGAGGCGGCGGAGGGCCCTGCCGCCGCCCCTGCGCCTCGGCGCGCTTGGGGGTCGGCCGGCCCTTGCCCGTGCCGGCCATCAGCGGGGCGCCGCGGTCGGTGCCGGCGTCCTGCGTCGTCTCGGGCCGGGCGCGGCGGCCGGGCAGGTGGAGCTTCACGGCTGCGAAGTCTACGTGGATGCGGGCCGGCTCCGGACCGCTCGTCCGGGGGAACCGCCGGTGGACGGGCGTGCGCCGGGAGCGCTGTCGCGGCGGTCAGCCGTACAGTGGGAAGCAGCTCCGCCACAGCGGTGTTGGTCGAAGCGGTGGCCCGCCCCAGGCGGACCGAGCCAGGACACCGCAGCGACATCCTCGAGTGTGGGAGGACCACAGACATGACCGTGCAGGACACGCAGGCCCCCGGCAACACCGGCGTCCTTCTCAGCGACAACGCCGCCGTCAAGGTCAAGACGCTGCTGGAGCAGGAGGGTCGCGACGACCTGCGGCTGCGGATCGCGGTGCAGCCGGGCGGCTGCTCGGGTCTCCGCTACCAGCTGTTCTTCGACGAGCGTTTCCTCGACGGCGACCAGGTGCACGAGTTCGGCGGCGTCGAGGTCATCGTCGACCGGATGAGCGGGCCGTACCTCGGTGGCGCCGTGATCGACTTCGTCGACACCATCGAGAAGCAGGGCTTCACGATCGACAACCCGAACGCGCAGGGTTCCTGCGCCTGCGGCGACTCGTTCTCCTGATCTCCGGCTGATTCCGGCGCCACGGCGCCCGGCACCCCGTCCGACGGGTGCCGGGCGCCGTGCCGTGTCGGTGCCACGTCCTCGGTCCCAGCCCGTCAGCGGGTGGGCTGCGCGTCCGAGGGGATCGGGACGGCGGTGCGGGGCGCCGTTCCCGGCGCCGGGACGGTGCTGCCCGGCGGCAGGCTGACCGTCCCCGGGACGCCAGGCGCCGGCTCGGCCGGCGGGGTGCTGGAGGGCGGCGGGGTACTGGGGGACGGCGGGGTGCTGGAGGACGGCGGGGCGACGTCGTCGGCACCCGAGCAGCCGGCCAGCCCGCTCAGCCCGGCCGCGATGACGGCGGCAACGGCTGCGGCCCCCGCCGCCCGCCGCCCGCTGCCGGCCCGGGCGGTCACAACCGGACCGGGTAGACGGTCTCCGGGATCACCGGATGGATCCGTTCCTCCACGAAGATCCCGTGCCACACCATGAAGACCAGCACCTCCCACAGCTGGCGCGCCGTCCGCTTGCTGGGCTGCTCCGCCGTCCGCAGCGAGTCCAGCAGCTCGCCGACCCGGGCCCGGTCCAGCCACTCGTCGGTCTGGCTGCCGGCGACGATGTCGCGGGCCCACTCGTGCAGCGGACCGGCCAGGAAGTCCGCCGTCGGCACCGGAAAGCCCAGCTTCCGCCGGTGCAGGATGGGGGCCGGGACGATCTGCTCCATCGCCCGGCGCAGCGCGTACTTGGTGGCGTCACTGCCGCGGGGCACCCGCTGGTCGAGCGGGATCGAGCTGGCCAAGGCGAACACCTCGGGGTCCAGGAACGGAACGCGCAGCTCCAGCGAGTTGGCCATGGTCATCTTGTCGGCCTTGACCAGGATGTCGCCGCGCAGCCAGGTGAACAGGTCGACGTACTGCATCGCCGTGACGTCGTCGTAGCCGGCCTCCCGGGTCTGCCGGTAGAGGTCCTCGGTCACCTCGACGTGCGACATGTCCGGGTCGTGCCCCCGCAGCAGCTGCGCCAGCTCACGGCCGGAGAAGTTGCGGGCGTTCCCGTAGTAGCGCTCCTCCAGCGGGATGGACGCGCGGCGCAGCAGGTCCTTGCCGCGCATCCCCTCGGGCAGCAGGCGGGACAGCGCGCCCATCGCCCGCCGCCCCGGCCGGGGCACGCGCTGCGCCCAGGCCAGGCTCAGCGGCTCCCGGTAGATCGTGTACCCCCCGAACAGCTCGTCGGCGCCCTCGCCGGAGAGCACCACCTTCACGTGCTTGCGGGCCTCCCGGGCGACGAAGTACAGCGGCACCAGGGCCGGGTCGGCGACCGGGTCGTCGAGGTACCAGACGACCTCGGGGATCGCCGCGGCGAACTGCTCGGCGGTGATGACCACCGGCACGTGGGCCACCCCGAGCTCGGCCGCGGACTCCGCGGCGATGTCGACCTCCGACGTCGACTCGCGCTCGAAGCCGACGGTGAAGGTCATCAGGTCGGGGTTGTACCGGTGCGCCAGCGCGGCGATGGCGGTCGAGTCGATGCCGCTGGACAGGAAGGAGCCGACGGTCACGTCGGCGCGCATGTGCTTGGCCACCGAGTCGTCCAGCGCTGCGGCGATCCGGTCGTAGAGCTCCTGCTCGCGCCCGGCCGGTACCGGCTGCGGCCGCCAGGCGGGGTGGAAGTAGCGGCGGGTGTGCAGCTCGCCCGCGGCCACGGTGAACGTGGTGCCGCTCTCGATCCGCCGGATGCCGCGGTGCAGGGTGGCCGGCTCGGGCACGTACTGCAGGGTCAGGTAGTGCTGCAGGGACGCCGGGTCGACCCCGCCGGCGCCGGCGCTGCCGCCGAGCAGCTCCAGCAGGGCCTTCTTCTCCGAGCTGAAGGCCAGGCCGCCGTCGGCCAGCCGCGCGGTGAACAGCGGCTTGATGCCGAAGGGGTCCCGGGCGCCGAACGCCGTCCCGGTGGAGGTGTCCCAGATGATGAAGGAGAACATGCCGCGCAGCCGGGGGACGACGTCGGCGCCCCACAGGTGGAATCCGGCGACGATCGCCTCGGTGTCGCCCTCGGTGGCGAACGCGGCTCCGGCCTCGGCCAGTTCCTTCCGGAGCTCCACGTAGTTGTAGATCTCGCCGTTGAACAGGATGCGGTACCGGTCGTCGGCGTAGGGGAGCGGCTGCGGGCTGCCGTCGACGTCGATGATCGACAGCCGGTTGAACCCGAGGACGACCCGCTCGTCCGACCACACCGCGGTGTCGTCGGGCCCGCGGTGGTGCAGGCAGTGCAGGGCCGACTCCACCCCCGCCACGGTCTGCTCGTCGACCCGATCGGCGTCGGTGGACAGGTAGGCCAGCAGGCCGCACATGCGGGAGGACTCCAGGGTTTCGAGGGTAAGGGGGCCGGCTCGGCGTCAGACGCGCTGCCCGGCGCGCGTCCTGCGGGTGACGATCCGTTCGGCGACGAACGACAGCAGCGGCACGGTGCCGGCCAGCAGGACGCCGAGCGTGCTCGACGCCCGCCACCGGGCCCGCAGCGCCAGGTCGAAGGCCGCCAGCAGGTACACCCCGTAGAGCAGGCCGTGCGCGGTGCCGATGACCGCGACCGGGCCCGGGTTGCCGGCGAAGTACTTCAGCGGCATCGCGACGAACACCAGCAGCACCAGCATGACGCCCACGACGTAGGCCATCACCCGGTAGCGCACCAGCGCCGCCGGAACGCCGCGGCGGAGGGCGGCCGGGCTCAGCGCCGAGTCAGCGGCCACGATCGACCTGCCGCCCCAGGGCCTTCTCGTTGAGCTCGGCCAGGTAGGCGTTGTAGGCCGCCAGCTCCGGGTCGCCGGTGGTGTCGATGCGGGGGCGCTGGTACAGCACCACGGCACTGCCCGGCTCGTCCGCGTCGGGATCGCGACGCAGCTCGTCGCGCATCATGCGGGTGTAGAACCACAGCCCCATGAACCCGTACAGCGGCCACTGGACGGCGTAGCTCCAGTTGACCGGGCCCCCGCCCGCCTCGGCCTTGGACAGCTGCCAGTACCCGAGGAAGAAGGTGGCCACGAAGAGGGCGAGGACGACGATGTGGCCCAGCACCCACGCGGGGGTCAGCAGCCGTCGGTACACGCCTCCGACTGTAACCGTCGGCCGGGGCCCGGCACGGGGTCCGGCGTCGGCGGGGATGCCGGGAGCGCAATTCGGCAGCTCATCGGGCTGGACGGCGGCCGGGGCGGCGTCCTGGTGACGTCCGGGCGGCGCCCGCCGGACGGGTCGGCCGCGACCCGCCGCCCCTGGTCGCCCGGGGCCGGGATGCCCTGCGGGGTCGGCTAGTCTCGGCCAGACTGTGGTGGGCATGGGCAGGACCCTGCGGGGGCTGTCCCGGCCTGCAGGTGAGACCGCGTGGGACCTCCGCGCGGAGGATGAGGAGGCAGCGGGCAGTGGCTCGACGCAGCAGGTTCGCGCGGGGAGCCGCGCTCGGTCTCCTGGGAGCGCTGACGCTCAGCGGGTGCGGCATCGACGCACAGGTGTGGCGCATCGGCTGGCCCGAAGGAATCACCGACGAGGCCGAACGGATGCGCCAGCTCTGGGTCGGCTCCACGATCGCGGCGATGGTGGTCGGTGTCGGGGTGTGGGCGCTGATCGCCTGGGCGGCGATCCGCTACCGCAAGCGTCGCGGCGTCGAGGCGGAGCTGCCCCGCCAGACGGCCTACAACCTGCCGCTGGAGATCGTCTACACGATCATCCCGTTCATCATCATCGCGGTGCTGTTCTTCTACACCGTCACGGTGCAGAACAGGGTCCAGAAGCGCAGCGCCGAC
>JAICZD010000215.1 GCA_025933855.1 Modestobacter sp.
CCTGGACCGGGAACCTGAACCCGGGCCAGGCCGCCACCATCACCTACACCGTCACCGTCAACAACCCCGACACCGGCGACCACACCCTGACCGCCGCCGTGACCTCCGCCACCCCCGGAAGCAACTGCCCATCCGGAACCACCGACCCCCGCTGCACCACCACCACCCCCATCACGGGGACGAACACCCTGACCTTTACCCAGGCCGCGGCCGCCGGCTCCGCTGCCCAAGGATCGGTGGTGCATTACACGGTGACGGTGACCAACGCCGGGGCCACCCCGTATATCGGCGCGACATTCACCGACCCGCTGACCGGCGTCCTGGACGACGCTACCTACGGCAACGACGCGTCCGCCACCGCCGGCCTGGCCGTCTTCCTCAGCCCGAACCTGACCTGGACCGGAACCGTTCCCGCGAACGGCACCGTCACCATCACGTACAGCGTCACCGTGAAGAACCCCGACACCGGCAACATGATCCTGGCCAGCACCCTGACCTCGATCTCACCGAACAGTGACTGCGCGAGCGGCAGCACCGATCCGCGCTGCGCCGCGACGGTGACGGTAGCGGTGCTGGCGATTGCGAATAGCTCGGATGTGTCGTCGGCGACGCCGGGTTCGGTGGTGCGGTTCACGGCGATCTTCACCAACGCGGGCCAGACTCCGTACACCGGGATCACGATCGCGTCCGACATCACCGACGTGCTCGATGACGCCAGCCCGAACGGGGACCAGACCGCGACGTCGGGGACGCTGACGCTGACCTCGACCGGGATCTCCTGGACCGGGAGCATCCCGGTCGGCGGCGCCGTCACCGTCACCGGGACCGTCACCGTGAACAACCCCGACACCGGCAACAAGTCCATGGCCAGCACGCTGTCCACCACCGCGGCGGGCAGCAACTGCCCGTCCGGGACCACCGACCCGCGCTGCTCGGTCAACGTGCCGGTCCAGATCCCGGCGCTGAGCATCACCCAGGCCAGCAACGCCACCCACGCGGTCCCGGGCCAGCAGGTCGGCTTCACCGTCACCATCACCGACACCGGCCCCACCGCCTACACCGGCGCCACCGTGACCGACACCTTGAAGATGCTCGGCGACGCCGCCTACGACAATGACGCCGCCGCGACCGCCGGGTCGGTCAGCTACGCCAGCCCGGTCCTGACCTGGACCGGGAACCTGACCCCGGGCGGCACCGTCACCGTCACCTTCACCGTCACCGTGAACAACCCCGACACCGGCGACAAGACCCTGACCGCCGCCGCCGCCTCCACCGCGGCCGGCAGCAGCTGCCCGCCGGACAGCGGCAACGCCGGCTGCGCCGTCACCGTCCCGGTGCTCACCCCGGCCCTGACCATCACCACGGCCGCCAGCCCGTCCACCGCCACCCCGGGCCAGAAGGTCACCATCACCATCACCGTCACCGACTCCGGCCAGACCCCCTACGCCGGGGCCGCGTTCACCGCCCCGCTGTCCGGCCTCACCGACGACGCCGCCTACGGCAACGACGCCGCCGCCACCGCCGGCACCGTCTCCTTCGCCAGCCCGGTCCTGACCTGGACCGGGAACCTGAACCCGGGCCAGGCCGCCACCATCACCTACACCGTCACCGTCAACAACCCCGACACCGGCGACCACACCCTGACCGCCGCCGTGACCTCCGCCACCCCCGGCAGCAACTGCCCATCCGGAACCACCGACCCCCGCTGCACCACCACCACCCCCATCGCCGACCTCACCATCGTCAACACCGCGGACGTGAACACCGCCATCCCCGGATCCCCGATCGGTTACACCATCACCATCACCAACACCGGGCAGACCAGGTACGAGAACGCCACCGTCACCGACGACCTGACCGGCGTCTCCGACGACGGCGTGGCCTTCGGCGACGACGCCGCCACCACCGCCGGGTCAGTCGACTACGTCAGCCCGAACCTGACCTGGACCGGGGACCTGGCTCCCGGGCAGGCCGCCATCATCACCTTCACCGTCACCGTGAACAACCCCGACAACGGCGACCAGGTCATCACCAGCACCGTCACCTCCGCGGCCGCCGGCAGCAGCTGTCCGGCCAGCGGCCCCGCCCCCGCCTGCACCTCCGCTGTCACCATCTTGACCCCGGCCTTGAGCATCACCAAGACCGCCAGCACGACCACCACCACGCCCGGCTCGGCCGTCGGCTACACCATCACCATCGCCGACACCGGCCCCACCCCGTACACCGGCGCCACCGTCACCGACGCCCTCGGCGGCGTCCTGAACGACGCGGCCTACGACGATGACGCCGCCGCCACCAGCGGCGCCGTCAGCTACGCCCGCCCCAGCCTGACCTGGACCGGGAACCTGACCCCGGGCCAGGCCGCCACCATCACCTATTCGGTCACCGTGAACAACCCCGACACCGGCGACAAGCGCCTGGTCAACAGCGTGAGCTCCGACACCATGGGCAGCACCTGCCCGCCGGGCGGCGACAATCCCGCGTGTACCACGACCGTCACCGACCTGATCCCGACCCTGACTATCACCAAGACCGCTAGCACGACCACCACCACGCCCGGCTCGGCCGTCGGCTACACCGTGACCGTCGCCGACACGGGCCAGACTCCTTATACCGCCGCCACCGTCACCGATGACCTCGGCGGCGTCCTGAGCGACGCGGCCTACGGCAACGACGCCACCGCCACCGCCGGCACCGTCTCCTTCACCAGCCCCAGCCTGACCTGGACCGGGAACCTGACCCCGGGCCAGGCCGCCACCATCACCTACACCGTCACCGTGGACAATCCCGACACCGGACGCGGAACCCTGGCCAACACCGTCACCTCGGCGGTACCGGGCAGCAACTGCCCGGCCGGGGGCGCCGATCCGGACTGCGCCGTAACGGTGGCCGTCGCGGCCGGCCCGCTCACCATGACCGCCCCCGCCACCGCCAGCCTGGGCTCGGCCGCCCCTGGCGGCACGCTCCACTCGGATCTGGGCACCGTCCAGGTCACCGACGACCGCGGCTTCGGTGCCAGCTGGACCGCGACGGTCTCGTCCACCGGTTTCGCCACCGGTACCGGCACTGCGTCCGAGACCATCCCCGCCAGCGACGCCCACTACGACATCACCGCGCTTACCGGGACCAGCGGTCCGGCCACGTTCACCCCGGTGCCCGCCACCCAGCTCAGCGGCAGCCCGCAGGCCGTGGTCAGCGCCACCAATGTGACCGGGAACACCAGCGTCAGCTGGGATCCCGCCATCGAGGTGGACGTCCCCGCCAACGCGATCAGCGGCGGCTACACCGCCACCATCACCCACTCCGTGTCATGACCGTGGCCGACCGGGCCCGGCGGCCGCTACCGGCCGGACCGCTCCGCCCCGGCGGACCGCTCCGCCCCGGCGGGCCACCCGCACCGTGCGACGCTACGACTCGCGGTCCCGGCGCAGCCGGTCGATGACGTCGTCCGGGTTGTCGTCCGCGACCTTGATCATGGCCCGGACGGCGTCGGCCAGCGAGACCCGGGGCACGTCGAGCGTCACCGCGGCCGAATCCGCCCACGAGGTCAGCTGGCGGTAGAGCTCGGGGCTCAGGTCCAGGGTGATCCGGACCGGCTTGGACCGGATCGCGGTCCGGCCCGCGGGCCGGGCGTCCGGCGTCGCGCGCCGGGCGGCCGCGGCCGCCATCTGCGCCTTCCGCTGTTCACGCGAAGTCGTCACGATGCCTCCCTCGCTCAGGACCGAACCGAGCATAGGGGAGCACACCGGTCGATGACCTCGCGGGCTACTTGCTGCCAGATCTCGCACCCGTTCTGCTTGATCGGCAGGCCGAAGCTCTGCGCGTACACCTCACGCCGCGGCACCACCGTGGTCAGCACGTCGTAGCCGAGACCCTGCAGGGCCTCCCGCGCGTCGACGGTCGAATGCGCCCGCGCGATGCAACGATTCAACAGCACCGCCGAACGGGCGGGCTGCTCCCTGATCGCCGAGATCTCCGCGATCTCGTCCCGGACCGGGGTGGTCCGGTTAATCTCGATCGGGCTGGGCGCGCACGGGATGAGGATCTCGTCGGCGTACCGCAGCGCCGACCGGGCGATGGCGGCGTGGTCCTCGAGCTGCGGCGTGTCGATGATCACCACGTCGTCCGCCTGGGCGATCTCGGGCAGCCGGCGGTGCAGCTCGCGCGAGGGCAGGGCCACGATCCGGAACGGGAAGGCCGCCTCGGGCGAAGCCAGGTGCGGATCCATGGCGGCCAGGTCGGACCACTCCAGCGCGCTGCCGGACGGGTCCGCGTCGACCAGCAGTACGCTATTCCCGGCCTGCGCGAAAACGTGGGCCAGCCAGACCGCCGATGTGGTCTTGCCGGTACCCGGCTTCAAGTTGGCCAGGGCGAGGCTCAGCCCTGTCATCTACGCATTATCGCAGCGTCTGCGGCCTTTCGGTAGCTGAATGCCGACTTGGAGGTTAACGGCGCTAATAACCGCGCTACCGGTGCCTCCGGGCGGCGATGACGCTCCGTCACCATATTGGCAACAAAGTGCGCCTGGCAATTGCGTCGTTTTGTCGGCTGGCTGTGGATGCCGCGACCCGCTGTCCAGTACGGCTTATCGTTATCCCATCGTTATCCACAGCATGTGGATGATCACCTGGAGTGATCAGCGGCGGCGCGAGCTCGCCGCGGCGACGGGCCGCGCTCCTGAGCAAGTCGAAGGCCTGCCGGGGCGGGAGCCGGTGCCGTTCGGCCAGCACCATCGCGCTGGTCAGGTCGGCCACCTGCTCGTCCCCGACCCGCCAGCCGCGTTCGCCCCGGCGAACGACGATCGATTCCGTAACCTCACCCAGCCGCGATGGCGGCCAGCTGCGCCTTGACCTGCGCCGCCGACGGATTGGTGAGCGCCGTGCCGTCCGGGAAGACCACCGTGGGCACGGTCTGGTTGCCGCCGTTGACCGACATCACGAACTCGGCCGCGGCCTCGTCACGCTCGATGTCGACCTCGGCCATCTCGATCCCGTCGCGGGCGAGCTGCCGCTTCAGGTTCCGGCAGAAGCCGCACCAGGGAGTGGTGTACATCGTCAGCTGGCCGGACAACCGTCGCCTCCTAGAGTTCGCTTCAACACGTTCAGGTTCGTTGTAACACCGCAATCCCCCCTGCTCTTCCCTATGCCGCGCCAGCGAACGGACTCGGTGTCCCCCCGGGTACCTTCTTGCGTACCGGGGGTGCCACCGACCGCCCGTCAGGCTCCTCCTCCCCGCCCGATACGGCAGGATGATGCGGTGGCAGACGCGATGACCGGCACCTCGGAGGCGCTGCTGGCCGGGCTGGACCCGGAGCAGCGCGAGGCGGCCCTGGCCGGCCGCGGCCCGGTCTGCGTGCTGGCCGGCGCGGGCACCGGCAAGACCCGGGCGATCACCTACCGGATCGCCTACGCCGCCGCCACCGGCGCGGTGGACCCGGCCCACGTGCTGGCGCTGACCTTCACCGTGCGGGCGGCCGGCGAGCTGCGCGGGCGGCTCCGGCAGCTGGGCGTCGGCCTGGTCCGGGCGTCCACCTTCCACGCGGCGGCGCTGCGCCAGCTCAACTACTTCTGGCCGCGGGTCGTCGGGGGGCGCCCGCCGCAGCTGGTCGACGGCAAGGCCAGCCTGGTGCGCGAGGCCGCCAAGCGGGCCCAGGTCCGGCTGGACGGCGGTGCCGGGAATCTCGCCGACGCCGCCAGCGAGATCGAGTGGGCCAAGGTCACCCAGGTCCGCCCGGACGGGTACGCGGCCGCCGCGGCCGC
>JAICZD010000239.1 GCA_025933855.1 Modestobacter sp.
CCTCTTGTCAACGCTCGCCGAAGGTGTCGGCGAGCCAGCGCTCGGCGTCGATCGCGGCGGCCGCGCCGGTGCCGGCCGAGGTGATCGCCTGGCGGTAGATGTGGTCGACGACGTCGCCGCAGGCGAAGACGCCGTCCACCGAGGTGCGGGTGGTCGGGTGGTCCACGACCAGGTACCCCTCGTCGTCCAGCTTCAACTGCCCGACGAACAGCTCGGTGCGCGGGTCGTGGCCGATGGCGACGAACATGCCGGTGACCGGGAGGTCCTCGGTCTGGCCGGTGGCCACGTCGGTCAGCTGGACGGCGGCGACGGCGTTCTCGCCGTGCACGTCGGTGACCTGCTTGCCCAGCGCCCAGCGGATCTTCTCGTTGTCCTGGGCACGCTGCTGCATGATCTTCGAGGCGCGCAGCTCGGGACGGCGGTGCACCACGGTCACCGACTTGGCGAAGCGGGTGAGGAAGGTGGCCTCCTCCATCGCGGAGTCACCGCCGCCGACCACGACGATGTCCTGGTCGCGGAAGAAGAACCCGTCGCAGGTGGCGCAGGCGGAGACGCCGTGCCCGAGCAGGCGCTGCTCGTTGGCCAGGCCCAGGTAGCGGTACTTCGACCCGGTCGCCACGATCACCGCGTGCGCCCGGACGACCTCGTCGCCGACCTTCACGATCTTCGGGCTCACCGTGAGGTCGACCTCGGTGACGTCCTTGGCCACCAGCTCGGCGCCGAAGCGCTCGGCCTGGGTGCGCATGTCGTCCATCAGCTGCGGCCCCTGGATGCCCTCGGGGAATCCGGGGAAGTTCTCGACCTCGGTCGTGGTCATCAGCGCGCCACCGAACTGGGAGCCCTCGAAGACCAGCGGGTGCAGGTTGGCGCGGGCGGCGTACGTGGCGGCGGTGTACCCGGCCGGTCCGGATCCGATGATGACGAGGTCGCGGACCCCGTCGTGCTCGGCGGGCGGGATGGCCGGCGGGTTCTCCTGCCAGGTCGCGGGGCCGGGAGCCGGCTGCTCGTTCGTCACGGGGCGCACAACCGACAGGGTAGGTCGGGCATTCCCGCGGGCCGGCCCGACCCGGCGGCGCGGCGGGCGGTCGTGCCGCCCGGCGGTGCGGCTGACCGGCGGTGCGGCTAACCGGCGGCGAGCGGGCTGACCTCGGCCAGGCTGCCGGTGAAGCCGTCGCCGGCGGGGACCAGGCCGGTGATCCAGACCAGCAGGTACCGGGCGGTCACCGGCTGGCTGAAGGTCAGCGTGTCGCTGCCGGTGAGGTCGGCGCTCGCGGCCACCGGGAAGGCGTCCAGCCCGCCGTCCGGCCCCGTTCCGGTGCGGACCTCCACCGACGTCCCGGGCTGGCCAGTGGTGATCGACACGCCCCCGAGTGCCTGCGGGGCGCCCAGGTCGTAGAGGACGCCGACCCCGGGCTTGAGGTTGCCGAACCGCTCCGACCCCCGGTACGTCACCGTCGACCAGGACGTCGCCCGGTCGCCGTCGTGGGTCAGCGGCACCTCGCGGTCGTTCTCCGGCTGGCCGTCGCCGTAGGGGTCGTAGACGGACGCGTCGGCGATCGGCACCGGGCCGCCGGCAGCCACCGCCTGCCCGGCCGGCGGCGCGGCCGCCGACGAGGTGGCCGGTGCGGTCACCGAGGGCGTGGAGCCCTGCGGCGCGTCCACCGACCCGGCGACCGACATCATGTTCTTGCCGATCCACACGGCCAGGGCGACGACCACCACCAGCGCCAGCAGGGGGAGGCCCACCAGGGCGAGCCGGCGGCGCGCCGAGGACGGCGACGTCTGGCCGGACGCGTCGTCCAGGGCCGCGAGCGGGGTGGGTCCCCAGTCCAGGCCGGCGTCCTCCTCGTCCTCGGCGACCGGCCAGCGCCCGTCACCGGTCCGCGGACGCGCCGCGGGAGGAACCGGCGGCAGCAGGCCGGAACCCGGCGGCCCGGCACGGTGGGCGCCGGCGGCCGTCGCCGGATGAACGGCCTGGGTGGCGCCGGCGCCCCGGGTCTCGTCCACCGGCTCCGAGCGCTCGTGCACCCGCCGGACCCAGCCGCTGTCGCTGAGCGGGTCCGGAGCGGTCGCCTCCTGCGGGCCGGTCTGCCCGCCACGGTGACGTTCGGCCAGCAACGCGACCATGGTCGCCGCGCTGGACAGCCGGGCGGCCGGATCGGTCGAGCGGGCGCGGCGCACGAGGGCCGCCAGGTCGGGGGAGGCGATGGCGGGCGCACCGCCGGCGGTGCCCTCGCTGCCGGTCAGCGCGAGCTCCAGGAGTGCGCCGAGGGCCTCGATGTCGCCCTGCACCGAGCCGGTCGCGGCCGGCACGGACAGCAGGCCGACCATTCCGCCGGGCCGGAGGACGACGTGCTCCGGGGTGAGCCCGCCGACCGCCAGGCCCACCCGGTGGGCCTCGGCCACGCCCTCGGCCAGCCGGCGGACCAGCGACCGGGCCTCCCGCTCGGGCAGCGGGCCGCCACGGGCCAGCCGCTCGCGCAGCGTGGTGCCCTCGATCCACTCGTTCACCACGTACGCGGCACCGCCGGGCCCGTCCCCGCCGGTGCCCTCCGCGGCGTCGTAGACCATCGACAGCGCCGGGGTCGCCAGGCCGCCGGCGGTCAGCGCGCGGCTGATCCACTCCCGGGCGGCCGGACCGCCGGGCGTGTGCACGCGCAGCGCGACGTCCCGGTTCAGCACCCGGTCACGGGCGCGCCAGGACCGGATGACCCCGGTCGCGGTCTCCTCGTCCGGAGCTGCCTGGCTGATCGGCCGGTAGCGGTCGGGCAGGCCGGTGGTCGTCGACGTCACGGACGCTGCCGACCCCCTGGCTTCTCGGCCGGGGACGGCGTCCCCGGGTCAGGCACCGGGCGAGGAGGGATTCCGTGGACGCCCGAGTCGTGCCCGGACCCCGGCGACCAGCCCCGAGAGCTCGGGAACCTTCGCCACCACGGCGCCCGCGACGATCGCGATGCCGATGACCACGGTACCGAGCACGACCGTCCCGAGCGAGCCCGGTACATCGCGGCCCAGCACCCCGTCGGTGGCCGCGACGGCGGCCCAGCCGAGCAGGCCGGCGACCAGGGACACCGCGGACAGCCGCACGAGGCTGTCCAGGACCCGGCGGCTGCGCAACGAGCCCAGCCGGCGGCGCAGCGCAACGTCACCGACGATCCAGCCGACGACGAAGGTGATGCTGGTCACCAGCATCAGGCCGGCGACCACCTGCTGGGCGTCGACCAGGAGCGGCACGACCAGCACCAGCGGCACCCGCACCGACACCATCACCAGCTGGATCAGCGTCGGGGTCCGGGCGTCCTTCATGGCGTAGAAGACCCGCAGCTGCAGCAGCGTGACCGCCATCGGCAGCAGCCCGATCGCGCCCACCGCGAGCGCCGTCCCGACGCTGCGGGCGTCAGCCAGGCTGGCGTTCCCCCGCCCGAACGCGACCGTGGCCAGCGCCGGCCCGAGGACGACGAGCAGCGCGGTGACCGGCAGCAACCCGAGTGCGGACAGGCGGGTGCCCAGCGACAGGTCGGCCAGCACGCCGTCGACGTCGCCGCGGGCGGCGGCGCGGCTCATCCGCGGCAGCAGGGCGGTGAGCAGGGCCACGCCGATGATCCCGTACGGCATCTGGAACAGCAGGCTCGCGTTGGCCAGCGCCGCCGGCCCCAGCCCGTCGCCGCGGGCGGCCGCGTTGGCCACCCGGCTGGTGACGACGACGCCGACCTGGCTGACCAGCACGTAGCCCATCACCCACAGCCCGAGCGTGCCCGCCTCGCTGAGGCCGGTGCCCCGCAGACCCCACCGCGGCCGCAGCGGCACCCCGTGCCGGGGCAGCAGCGGCAGCAGCACCACCGACTGGACGACGATCCCCAGCGTCGTCCCGATGCCGAGCAGCCACACCTGCCCGGCGGTGATGGTCAGCGGGGTGAGGTCGCCGGGACCGCCGGCCAGCAGGAACAGCGCACCGGTGGCGATGACCACCAGGTTGTTCAGCACCGGGGCCCAGGCGGGCGGACCGAACACCCCCCGGGCGTTGAGCACCGCGCCGGCGAGCGCGCCCACCCCGTAGAAGACGATCTCCACGAGCAGGATCCGGGCCAGCCAGTTCGCCAGCTCCACCTGCCCGGGGTTGCCCGGTGCCTGCCGGATGTTGAGCAGCCAGGTGAGCGCGGGGGCGGCGAGCACCGCCAGCACGGTCAGCACGCTCAACCCGGCGACGGCGATGGTGAGCAGCCGCTGGGCGTAGCGGACCCCGCCGTCGGCGTCCTTCTCCTGCGCTCCCACCAGCAGCGGGACGACGACCGACGTGAGGACGCCGCCCAGCAGCAGCTCGTAGACCAGGTTCGGCAGCGTGTTGGCCACCGTGTAGGCGTCGTTGACCAGGCCCAGGCCGAGCACCGCGGTGAGCACGACGGTGCGCAGGAAGCCGGTGAGGCGGCTCACCAGGGTGGCCATCGCCATCGTCCCGGCGGCGCGCAGGATTCCCCGGCTGCCGCCGGGAGCGCCCTCCCGCCGGTCCAGCTCGGCGTCGGTCTCCGGGCCGGACGGCGGTACGGCCGGCAGCGCCGGGATGAGCTGGGTGTCGTCCGGCTGGGGCACGAACCGGCGCCGGGGCGGCGGCACCGGGGGCAGCAGCCGGCGCGGC
>JAICZD010000301.1 GCA_025933855.1 Modestobacter sp.
CGAACGCCGCGACGGCCAGGTGTTCGTGGCGGACCTGGTGCTGGGGGTGGACACCCGGACCGCCGCCCGCAGCGACGACTTGCAGGACACCGTCGACTACGGAAGTCTCGTGGCGAAGGTGAGGGCCGCCATCGAGTCCGACCCCGTGGACCTGATCGAGAAGCTGGCCGAGCGCCTGGCGGAGGTCTGCCTCGCCGACGACCGGGTCGGCTGGGCGGAGATCACGCTGCACAAGCCGCACGCACCGATCGAGGGGACGTTCTCAGACGTCTCGCTGACCATCACCCGAAGCCGCGACCAGAACTGGAGCCGACCGTGACGGAGACACCGAACCCGCACATCGTCGACACCGACACGCTGACCGGCGAGATGCACCCGATCCGGCGATGCGTGCTGGCGATCGGGTCCAACAAGGGGGAGCGCGCCAACAACCTGCAGGGGGCGGTGAGCTCGCTGGCCGACACCCCCGAGGTCTTCCTCACCGCTGTGTCCCCGGTGTACGAGACCGAGCCGGTGGACGCGCCCCAGGGGTCCCGGGACTTCCTGAACGCCGTCGTGCTCCTGGACACCGCCCTGTCCGCCCGGACCCTGCTGGAGCGGGCGCTGGCGATCGAGGACGCCTACGGCCGCGACCGATCCGACGGCCCGAACTCCCCGCGCACCCTGGACGTCGACCTCGTCGTGGTCGGCGACCGGCGCGCCAACGACGAGGACCTGGTGCTCCCGCACCCCCGGGCGCACGAGCGCGCCTTCGTCCTCGCCCCCTGGCACGACGTCGAGCCGGACGCCGAGCTGCTGGACCACGGGCCGGTCGCCGAGCTGCTGGCCAAGGTCTGCAGCGACGGCGGGCAGGGCATCACGCTCCGCGACGACCTGGCCCTCACCCTGTAGGGCCGCCCCGGTGCGACGGTGAGCCACGACCCCGACCTCCTGCCGGACGGCACCGGCCCCGCCGGGCCGGAGGACCCCGAGCCCGGTGGCCGGGTGCGCCCGACCACGGCGGGCACGGTCGTGGGCACGGCGGTGGTGGGCCTGGTGCTCGGCTGGCTGCTGCGGCCGGTGTCCGTGTGGGTCAACGGGTCGGCCCCGACGGTGGGCTGGCTGCCGGCGCTGACCCTCACCTTCGTGGCCCTGGCGATCGGCGCGGTCGCCTGGTCGACGTACCGCCTGCTGCACCGGCGGCGCGACCTGCTCGAGCCGCACCGCGCGGTGAACCGGCTGGTGATGGCCAAGACGTGCGCGCTGGTGGGCGCGCTGTTCGCCGGCGGCTACTTCGGCTACGCGCTGAGCTGGGTCGGCCTCACCGACGCAGCCCTGGCCCGTCAGCGGGTGGTGCACTCGGTCGTCGCCGCCGTGGCCGCCGTGCTGCTCGTGGTCGGCTCGCTGCTGCTGGAGCGGGCGTGTCGGGTCCATCGGGACGACCGGTGACGTCGTACGGAAGACTGACCGGGTGCCCCCGGAACCGGACCAGCTGAGCAGCGGCCTGCCCTCCCGCCTGCCCGCCGGCTGGACGGCCGACGTGCCCGCCGAGGCCGACGTCGCCGAGCTGACCGTGCTGCTTCGCCGCCACGAGCTCGGCGCGCGGGGCTGGGCGGGCGCCTCGCAGGAGACGTTGCTCGTCGAGGTCGCCGGACCCGGCTCCCGGAACCGGGAGAACGTCGTGGTCCGCGACCCTGGTGGCGCGATCCGCGGCTGGGCCAGCGCGCACGACCGGGCCGCCGGCCGGATGCTCCTGGTCGCGCTGGTGGACCCGCGGCTCGAGGACGACCGGGCGGACCGGGTGGCTGCCGCGCTGTTCGGCTGGGCGGACCAGGCGGCCCGCCGGATCGGGACGGGCCGCGGGCTCACGGTGCAGCAGATCGACAGCGGCGCCTTCGCCGACGACGAGCGTCAGCACCGGTGGCTGCGGGCGGCCGGTTTCGAGAAGGTGCGCAGCTGGTGGCAGATGAGCCGCCCGGTGACGCCCGAGGAGGCCGC
>JAICZD010000287.1 GCA_025933855.1 Modestobacter sp.
GAGGCGCTGTTCCACGTGGAACGGTCCGCGTCCGGGGCGGCACCGTCATCGGCCACCGCGCGTCATGACGACCACGGTAGTGGCTGCCGCGCCGAGCTCCACGCCGACTGCCCGCGTGTGCACCCCGCGCATGCCCGCTGCCTCCAGCTCGGGAACCAGTCCGGGGACCCCGGCCGCCGCGCGTGCGCCCACCAGGGCGATGAGCTGCGACCCGGGCCGCAGCAGGTCGCGGCACCAGCCGACGAGCCGGGGGAGCGGGGCAACGGCGCGCGCGGTCACCACGTCGACCGGCCCGACAGCGCGGACCACCGACCGCTCCTCGGCCCGGCCACGGACGACCCCCCACGGCGCTCCCAGCGCCTCCACCACTTCGGCGAGGAACTCGACCCGGCGCGCCATCGGCTCCACCAGGGTCAGGGTGAGGTCGGGACGGGCGAGTCCGAGCGGAACACCCGGCAGGCCGGCACCGCTGCCGACGTCCACGACCCGGGCGCCGGGCGGCACCGCTTCGGCCAGCGCGGCGCTGTTGAGCACGTGCCGGTCCCACAGCCGCGGTACCTCCCGCGGCCCGATCAGCCCACGGACGACGCCGTCCCCGGCGAGCATGCCCACGTTGGCCACCGCTCCTCCGAGGGCCGGGCCGAACACCGCAGCCGCGGCCGTCGGAGGTTCCGGAACGAGAACGTCCGCGGATGCGGTCCCGACGGGTTCACCGCGCCCGGTCACGCGTCGGGCAGGACCACGACGCGGCGGTTCGGCTCCTCGCCCTCCGACTCGCTGCGCACACCGGCGGCGGCCGCCACGACGTCGTGCACGACCTTGCGCTCGAAGGGGTTCATCGGCGCCAGCCGCTCGGGCTGCCGGCTCTGCGCGACCCGCTGCGCGGCCGCGCCGGCGAGGGCGGTGAGCTCGGCGCGGCGCTTGGCCCGGAAACCGCCGATGTCCAGCATCAGCCGGCTCCGGACGCCGGTGGCCTGGGCCACGGCGAGCCGGGTGAGCTCCTGCAGTGCCTCCAGCGTGGCCCCGTCCGGGCCGATCAGCGTGCGGAGCTCGCCGCCGACCACGGCCACCGACGCGCGGTCTCCCTCGACGTCGAGGTCGATGTCGCCGTCCACGTCGAGGATGTCCAGCAGCCGCTCCAGGTAGTCACCGGCCACGTCGCCCTCCCGGACGAGCAGGCTGTCCCCCGACTCGTCGTCCTCCTCGTCCGCGTCGTCCCCGTCGTCGGACTCGTCATCGTCCCCGTCGTCGGACTCGTCGTCGTCCTCGAGGACGTCGACCGGCTCCACGACCGCATCGGCCGACGCCTCGTCGGCGTCGGGCAGCGCGGGGTCCCCGCTGCCGCCGGTCTGCGGCAGCACCGCGTCCGAGGTCGCCTCGGCGGTGGTGGCGGTGTCGTTGTGGGGTGCACTCACGGAGTTCCTCCAGGGGTCCATCAGGCGGCCGGGCGAGCCCGGTGGTCGTGGGCCGGTGCCGCAGCGGCCGGCGGGGTCAGCGGCGTTTGCGCTTGCCGCGGTTGGCCGGCGCCGACCCGGAACCGGATCCGCCGGAGGAACCGCCGCGCGGTCGGCTGGAGGCACCCGGGGGACGGCCGTTCGGCGCCCCCGATGCGCCGCCGGCCGCGGACGACCCCGTGCGCGGCGGGGGCGGGGCGTCCCCGGCCGGGGTGCCGGGACCGGCGACGTCGTCGTCCACACCGGCCGGGACCGGGCCGTCCGGACCGACGGTGGACTCCGGCGCCAGGGTGGCCGGCCGCCCCGGCTTGGGGCGCACCGGCTTCACCCCGGGCTTGGGCGCCAGCGCCTTGGTGTCGATCACCGGCCGCTCGGCGGCGGCCTTGGCCAGCGCGCCCGGCGACCCGGGCGGGGGCATGGCCTTGAGGATGTAGAACTGCTGGCCCAGTGTCCACAGGTTGTTGGTGAACCAGTAGAGCAGCACACCGATCGGGAAGAAGAAGCCGGAGACGAAGAGGCTGATCGGCATGCCGTAGAGCAGCAGCCGCTGCACCGTGGCCGCCTGGCCCTCGACCGGGCCGGAGCGCTTCTGGATCTGCTTCTGGGTGGTGAAGGTCGTGACGCACATGATCACGATCAGCACCATCGCGACGATGCGGATGTTGGTGTAGCTGGCGAAGGCCAGGATCGCGTCGGCCTTGTCCCCCTGCATGTTGAACGAGGAGGAGATGGGCGCCCCGAACAGCTTGGCCTTCGCCGCCTGGTCGGTGAGGGCGTCGTCCCAGCTGTAGAGACCTTCCTTGCCCGGTGCGATCCGGCGCAGCACGTGGAACAGCGAGATGAACACCGGGACCTGCGGGAGGATCGGCAGGCAGCCGGCCAGCGGGTTGACCCCGCGCTCCTTCTGCAGCGCCATCATCGCGGTGCTGAAGCCCTGCTTGTCACTGCCGTACTGCTTGCGCAGCTTCTGGATCTCCGGCTGGATCTCCTGCATCGCCCGCTGCGACTTCACCTGCTTGACGAACAGCCGGAACAGCAGCACGCGGATCGTGACGACCAGGAAGACGATCGACAGCGCCCAGGTGATGCCGCTCTCGGCCGGCAGGAAGGTGGAGAACAGCGCGTGCCACTGCTTCATCACCCACGCGATCGCGGTGTAGAGGTAGTCAAGCAACGCGCGCCTCCTGCGGCGGAGTCCGGCCGGGTGCCGGCCGGGGAGCAGAGTCGGTGCGACCTGCTCCGGGGGGGACCGGCGCCGGGGGCGGCGCCGCTGTGCACGACGAGTGAGCCGACCCGGCGGTTCCTGGGTCGGCGGCCGGAGCGGGGCCGGGATCGGGATCGGCGCTACCGGGGGAACCGGTCGTCCCGGATCGACGCGGCGGCACCAGGTCGACCCCGCCGGGGTGCCACGGGGCGCACTTGGCCAGCCGGCGGACCGCCAGCCAGCTCCCGCGGCCCGCGCCGTGCACCTCGATCGCCTCGACGGCGTAGGCGCTGCAGGACGGCGTGAACCGGCACCGGGGCGGCAGGGCCGGGCTGATCGCCCGCTGGTAGAAGCCGACGACGGCCAGCAGTGTCCGGGCGACCCGGCTCCGGTGGCCGGCGCCGTGCCCGCTGCGCGAGGTCATCGCTGCCGCGCCCGCTCGGACAGCACCCGGTCCAGCCC
>JAICZD010000236.1 GCA_025933855.1 Modestobacter sp.
CGGCTGGTGGAGCTGCTGGAACGGGGCACCATCGGCAACACCCCGGCGCTGGACCGGCTGGTCCGCGACGACGTCCTGGGCCCCGAGCACGCCGCCGTCGCGACCGTCGACCCCGTCGTGCGGGCCCGGGCGGCGGACGTGCTGGCCGACGCGGCCATCGGCTGGTGGGCGGCCGACGCGCTCGACCCGGCCGTCCGGCACGAGCTGACCGGCGCCTGCACCGCGGCCACCTCGCTGCTCCGGGCACCGCAGCCCGACCTGGGCCCGCTGACCGCCGGGCTCGGGGAACTGCTGGACGCCGTGCGCGATGCGGGGCCGGCCGGTCGCCGTCGCTGGCGGATCGCGGTCGACGCGGTCCGCGGCCAGCGCCGCCCGTGGGCCGCGGCCATGCACGCCGCCGCCTGGGCCGCGCACGTGTCCGGCCGGACCCGTACCCTCGCCGCCGCCCAGCTGATGGCCGTGCAGGCCTTCGCCGACGGCGGCTTCGGCCCCCGGGACGGCGCCGAAGGCGTGTGGAACGCCGTCGCCGGCTGCGTGCAGGCGCTGGTGATGGCCGACCTGCTGGACGAGCAGTCCCTCGCGGTGCTCGGCGAGCCCTGGGCTCTGGCAACCGGGCGCCACCTCCCCCTCGCGGGGTGACCTCGGGTTCGGCCTGAGTTCGGTTCCGCATCTGGCTCAACCCCTCCCGCCCCGCTGCCGATACAGCAGGGGAGCGGCCCGCCGGCTGCACGACACCGTCAGCTGCGGGGGAACGCATGGAGCCCATCCGGGTGATGGTGGTCGACGACTCGGTCGTCGTCCGCAAGATCGTCACCGACGTGCTGTCCCAGGACCCGGCCATCACGGTGGTCGGGACGGCGGCCAACGGCCGGCTGGCCGTCGGCAAGCTCGAGCAGCTCCGGCCCGACCTGGTCACCATGGACATCGAGATGCCGGAGATGGACGGCATCGAGGCCGTGCGGGCCATCCGCGCCGGCGCGGGCGGGCAGCAGCACGGCCGCGTGCCCATCATCATGTTCAGCACGCTCACCGAGCGCGGCGCCGCCGCGACCCTGGACGCGCTCTCCGCCGGCGCCAACGACTACGTGACCAAGCCGGCCAACGTCGGCAGCGTGGCCCAGTCGATGGACAGCGTGCGCCAGCAGCTCGTTCCACGGATCAAGGCCCTCACCGGCCGCCCGCTGACCGCCGGTGTCCCGGCCGCCACCCCGCTCGTGCCCCGTCCGCCGGCTCCCCGGAGCCGCGCCCGGCAGGAACCCGCCGTCCTCGTCATCGGGTCCTCCACCGGCGGCCCGGAGGCGCTGACCAAGGTGCTGCCCGTGCTGCCGGCCACGCTCCCGGTGCCGGTGCTGGTCGTGCAGCACATGCCTCCGGTGTTCACCCGCCAGTTCGCCCAGCGGCTGGACCGGCTGTGCGCCCTGCGGGTCGTCGAGGCCGTCGCCGGCACCCCGCTGGCGCCCGGCACCGTGCACATCGCACCCGGCGACCACCACCTCACCGTGGGCACCGCCGGCGGCGTCCGGCGCACCGCGCTGGACCAGGGGCCTGCGGAGAACTTCTGCCGGCCGGCCGTCGACGTGCTCTTCCGCTCCGCGGTCGCCGCCTACGACGGCGCGGTGCTCGGCGTCGTGCTGACCGGGATGGGCTCCGACGGCCGGATCGGCACCGGGCAGATCCGGGAGGCAGGCGGCACGGTCCTCGCCCAGGACGAGGCCACCTCGGTCGTCTGGGGCATGCCCGGCGCCGTCACCCAGGCCGGCCACGCCGACGAGGTACTCCCGCTGCCCCGCATCGCCGAGGCGGTCACCCGGCTGCTGCCCGCCGTCCGCCCGCTCGCCGGGGTCCGGCGATGACCCTCACCGCCACCAGCTTCGACTGGGTGCGCCAACTGGTCCACCGGGAGAGCGCCATCGTCCTGCAGCCCGGCAAGGAGTACCTGGTCGAGGCGCGGCTGCTGCCGATGGCGCAGCAGCGCGGGCTGCGCGGCGTCAGCGAGCTCGTCGACTCCGTGCGCCTGCGGCCCGACGCCGCCACCACCCGGCGGATCGTCGAGGCGCTGACCACCAACGAGACCTCCTGGTTCCGCGACGGCGACCCGTTCACCGCGCTCACCGGCACCGTGCTGCCCGCGCTGGCCGCCGACCGGCGCGCCGACGAGCGGCTCAGCGTCTGGTCGGCGGCCTGCTCCAGCGGCCAGGAGCCGTACACGATCGCCATGCTGGTCTCCGACGCGCTGCCCGATGCGGCGCGCCGGATCTCGATCACCGCGACCGACCTGTCCCGGCAGATGGTCGAGCGGACCCGGGCCGGCCGGTTCAGCCAGCTGGAGGTCAACCGGGGGCTGCCGGCGTCCATGCTGGTCCGCCACTTCACCCGGACCGGCAGCGAGTGGGAGATCTCCCCCGCGCTGCGCCGGATGGTGACCGCGACGGAGTGCAACCTGGCGGCGCCGCTGCCGCGGATGGGCCCCTTCGACGTGGTGTACCTGCGCAACGTGCTCATCTACTTCGACCTCGCGACCAAGCAGGCCATCCTGCGCCGGGTCCGCGAGCTGATGCGCCCGGACGGCTGGCTGTTCCTGGGCGCGGCCGAGACCACCCTCGGCGTGGACGACGACTGGGAGCGGGTCGCCCTCGGCCGCGGCTCCGCCTACCGCCCTCGGAAGGGGAACTGACGTGCGTGCTCTGGTGATCGACGACTCCCGCGCCATGCGGCGGATCGTCGGCGGGATCCTGGCGGACCTCGGCTACGAGGTCCGGCCCGCCGGCCACGGCCGGGAGGCCCTGGACGTGCTCGAGGAGGGCAGCAGGACGGGCTGGTTGCCCGACCTCGCCTGCGTCGACTGGAACATGCCGGTGATGGACGGGCTGCAGTTCGTCTCCGCGGTCCGCAGCAACCCGGCCTACCGGTCGATGAGCCTGATGATGGTCACCACCGAGAGCGAGACCGGCCAGATCGTGCGGGCGCTGGCCGCCGGTGCCCACGAGTACGTGATCAAGCCCTTCACCCCGGATGCCATGCGCGACAAGCTGGCGCTGCTGGGCCTGCTCCCGCAGGCGGTGGCCCGGTGACCGCGGCTGCGGTGCAGGAGCCGATCACCGGCCTGCTGGACGCGGCCACCGTGCTCGCCGTCGCCGACGACGTGTGGACGTCGCTCGTCGGCGACGGGGAGGTGCTCGTCCCGCTGCCGCTGCCGGCGCCGGCGGAGACGGTCAGCGCCTGGGTGCAGATCACCGGCCCGTGGTGCGGCGCCGTCGTCGTGAGCTGCGCGGAGGCGACCGCCGAGGCGCTCACCGGGTGCCTGCTGCGGGCCCGGCCGCCCGCCGTCCTCGAACCCGAGGACGTCGAGGACGCCCTCGGGGAGCTCGCCAACGTGCTGGGCGGCAACGTGAAGGCGGTGCTGCCCGGCCCCTCCGCCCTCGGCCTTCCGCAGGCCGGACCGAACCCCCCGGCCGCCCGGCCGGGCGACCTGTGCCGCGTCGACGCCCAGTGGCGCGGCCAGTTCCTGACCATCACCGTGCAGGGCGCCACCGGGGCGCCGCACGCCGAGCGAACGAGGTGACGCAGTGAAGATCCTGGTGACCGACGACAGCCGCGTGATGCGGCAGATCGTGATCCGGACCCTCCGCCAGGCCGGCTACGACGACCACGAGATCATCCAGGCCGCCGACGGCCGGGAGGCGCTGCAGCTGGTCGGTTCCGAGCAGCCGGACCTGGTGCTCTCGGACTGGAACATGCCGGAGATGTCCGGGATCGAGTGCCTGCAGGCCCTGCGCGCCTCGGGGTCCCAGATCCCGTTCGGCTTCGTGACCTCCGAGGGCTCCCCGGAGATGCGGGAGAAGGCGGCCAGCGCCGGCGCCCTGTTCCTGATCGCGAAGCCGTTCACCGAGGAGACCTTCCGCGACGCGTTGGACGGGGTGCTGGCATGACCGCCCTGGCACCCGCCGTGCTGCCGGCCCCCAAGGACGTCCGCGACCTGCTCGAGGGGCTGCTGGGCAAGGACGTCGCCGTCTCCCCCGGCGAGCCGGTGTCGCTCAACGACGGGGCGGCGATGGCCGTCTACGTCGATGCGCAGCTGGCGCCGACCGCCGTCTGCCTGGTCGACGTCCCGCTGGCCGCCTGGTCCGCCGGGGCGCTGGCGCTGCTGCCCCGCGGCGGCCTGGAGGACGCCGTCGACGACGGGGAGCTCTCGGACATGCACCTGGAGGTGCTGCACGAGGTCGTCAACGTCGCGGCCGCCCTGTTCAACGCCGCTGGGGTGACGCACTCCAAGCTGCACACGCTCTACGCGCCGGGGGAATCCGTGCCGGCCGACCTGGCCCGGCTGGCCAGCGCCTTCAACCGCCTCGACCTGGCGGTCGAGGTGACCGGTTACGGCCGGGGAGCGATGTCGATCGTGCTGCGCTGACACCGCGTCCACCGGGATCGGCGCGGGACCGCCTACGGTTTCTGCATGAGCCACGCGGCCCCGCGCCGATCCGACGCCGTGAGCCGCCGGTTGCGATGGCTGCTGCCCGCCGTCCTGTTCGTGGGCTGGCTGGTGGTCGCCGCGGTCGCCGGGCCCTACAGCGGCCGGCTCTCGCAGGTGCAGGAGAACGACAACAGCCAGTTCCTCCCCGCCGGCGCCGAGTCGCAGCGGGTCGCCGCACTCAGCGGTGACTTCGCCGCCGCGGAGACCTTTCCGGCGTTCGTGGTCGCCGAGTCCGACGCCCCGTTGACACCTGGCCAGCTGGCGGACTTCACCCGCTTCGCCGAGGGCATC
>JAICZD010000173.1 GCA_025933855.1 Modestobacter sp.
GCCGACCGCCAGGTTCCCGGTCCAGGTCAGGTTCGGGCTGGCGAAGCTCACCGAGCCCGCGGTCGCGCTGGCGTCGTTGCCGTAGCTGGCGTCGTCCAGTATGCCGGAGAGCGGGTCGGTGAACGTCGCGCCGGTGTGGGCGGTCTGGCCGGAGTTGGTCACCGTCACCGTGTAATGCACGACCGAGCCCGGGGCCGTCGTGCCACTGCCCGCCGACGCCGAGATCTGCAGGCCGGGCACCAGCACCGTGACCGTGGCGGTGCACCGGGCGTCGGTGCTGCCGGCCGGGCAGTTGCTGCCCGCCGCGGTGGAGGTAATGGTGTCCACGAGGAGCTTCTCGCCGGTGTCGGGGTTCTTTACCGTGACCGAGAAGGTGACCGTGGCGCTCGCGCCGACCGCCAGGTTCCCGGTCCAGGTCAGGTTCGGGCTGGCGAAGCTCACCGAGCCCGCGGTCGCGCTGGCGTCGTTGTCGTAGGCGGCGTCGTCGGTGAGGCCGGACAGCGGGTCGGTGATGGTGGCCCCGGTGTAGCTGGTCTGCCCGGTGTTGGTGATGGTGATGGTGTACTGCACCACCGAGCCGGGCGTGGTGGTACTCGTCCCGGCGGTCACCGTGGTGGTCAGGCCCGGCACCAGCACCGTTACTGTGCTGGCGCACTGGGCGTCGGTGCTGCCGCTCGCGCAGTTGCTGCCCGCCGTGACGGAGGTGATCGTGCTGGCCAGGGACTTGTTCCCGGTGTCGGGGCTGGCCACCGTGACCGAGAACGTGATGGTCACGGACGCCCCCGCCGCCAGGTTCCCGGTCCAGGTCAGGTTCGGGCTGGCGAAACTCACCGAGCCCGCGGTCGCGCTGGCGTCGTTGCCGTAGCCGGCGTCATCGAGTACCCCGGACAGCGCGTCGGTGAACGTCGCGCCGGTATAGGCGGCCGCGCCCGCATTGGTGACCGTGATCGTGTAGCTGACGGTGGCGCCGGGTGTGACGGTCGCCGGGCTCGCGGTCATGGCGATCGTCAGGATCGAGACCTTGACGGTGCTCGAGCACTGCACGTCGGTGCTGCCGCTCGCGCAGTTGCTGCCGGTCGCGGCGGAGGTCACCGTGCTGGCCAGGATCTTGTTCCCGGTGTCGGGCTTGCTCACCGTCGCCGAGAACGTGATGGTCGCGCTCGCGCCGACCGCCAGGTTCCCCGTCCAGGTCAGGCTGGCGCCGGCGAAGCTCACCGAGCCCGCGGTCGCGCTGGCGTCGTTGCCGTAGCCGGCGTCGTCGAGCACATCCGCGAGCGGGTCCGTGAACGTGGCCCCGGTCAGCGTGGTCTGGCCCGAGTTCGTCGCGGTGATCGTGTAGGTGACCGTGCCGCCTGGCGCCACGGTCGCCGTGCTGGCGCTGACGGCGATGGTCAGCATGCTGCTCAGGATGGTGATCGAGGTGGCGAAGGTGGCGGTCTTGCCCTTCGTGTCGGTCACCTTGGCGGTAAAGTTGGAGGTGCCGGCCAGGGTCGGGGTGCCGGACACGACCCCGGTGGACGTGTTCAGCGTGAGGCCGGCCGGCAGCGACCCCGAGCTCAGCGACCAGGTGTAAGGGGCAGTGCCGCCGGCGGCGGTGAGGGTGAAGCTGTACGGCGTGCTCACCGTCCCGGACGGCGGGGTCGAGAAGGTGAAGGCCACCGAGTTGGTGACCACCAGCGTGATCGAGGCGGTGGCGATGCCGTTGTTCGCGTCGATCACGTTGACCGAGAAGGTGGAACTGCCGGTGGTGGTGGGGGTGCCGGACAGGACGCCCGCGGCGGACAGGGTGAGGCCGGCCGGGAGGGTCCCGGCGTTGACCGACCAGGTGTACGGCGTGGTACCGCCGGTGGCGGTGAGGGTGTAGCTGTAGGGCGTGCCGGCGACCGCCGTCGGCGGGGCCGCGAACGTGGTGGACACCCCGGCCGACACGCCGATGCTGGTGGCCTGGGTGGTGCTCTGGCCGTTGGCGTCGGTCACCTTGACGGTGAAGGGGTAGCTGCCGGTGGCGGTCGGGGTGCCGCTCAGGTTCCCGTCGGGGCTGAGACTGATGCCCGGAGGCAGGCTGCCGCTGCTCACCGACCAGGTGAACGGGCTGGTGCCGCCCGATTCGGTCAGGGTGTAGCCGTAGACGGTGTTGGTCCAGCCCGCGGGCGGGGCGGCGAAGTTCATCGACGGCCCCGGGATGATCGTCACGGTGGCCGGCTGGGTGTCGGTCAGCCCGCTGGCGTCGGTGACCTTGACCGCGAAGGAGTAGGTGCCCGCGGTGGTCGGGGTGCCGGACAGCAGCCCGGTCGACGCGTTCAGCGTCACCCCGGGCGGCAGCGTCCCGCTGCCCACCGACCAGGTGAACGGGCTGGTGCCGCCGGTTACCGTCAGCTGGTCGGTGTAGGCCACGTTCACCTCGCCGCCCGGCGGCGCGGCGAACAGCAGGGCCGGCCCCGGGTTGTAGGTGTAGGAGGTGCTGGCCGAGGTGCCCAGGGTGACGACCTTGACCGTCACCGCTCCCGCGGCGTGTCCGGGCATGGACGAGATGTCGAGGCTGGTGCCGCTGACGACGGTGAAGCAGCCGGGGGCCGAGGACGCGCACAGCGCCAGCGTGGTCGGCGTACCCGCCGTGAACTGGGCGGCCGTGCCGATCTCGATGGCGGTGGCCGCGCCGAGGCCGGTGCCGGTGATCTTGACGTCGTTGGCGCCGCCAGCCGCGCCGTTGGTGGGCGTGATGCCGGTGATGACCGGCGCGGCGGGCACGGTGCCGGCCGGAGCGGTCGAGGACGTCGCCGGGCTGGCATCGGCCGAGGACGCCACCGCGCTGGTGGCGGACTGGACCTGCGCCTGGGTGACGCCGCCCGAGGTCACTACCCCGTTCACCGTGATCGTGCCGCTGGTGAACGGGGTGCTGGTGCTCGTACAGGAGATCGACTGCCCGCTCGGCGCGGCGCAGGTCCAGCCGGTACCCGAGGCGCCGACCGGCAGCACCCCGGCCGGCAGGGTCTCGGTCACCGTCACCGGCTGGTTCTCCGCCGCCCCGGAGGCGCTGGCCGCGACCGTGTAGGTCACGGGGCTGCCGGCGGCGAGCGTCGCCGCCGCGTAACTGGTCTGCGAGACGGCGAGCTGCGGGACCGGGTTGACGCTGCTCACCACCACGTTGTCGATCTCGTGGTAGTCGGTGACCGAGCCAGTGGACGCCACCCAGCCGAACACCAGCTGCTTGGGTATCCCGCTGGAGCTGACCCAGCTGGAGGGGTACAGCCCGGACGGGACCACCGGCAGGACGCCGACCATGCTCCTGGCCGTGCCGCCGACCGGGGTGAACGTGACGTCGTAGTCGCCGGCCGGCACCGCGAGGCCGGAGGCCGTCGTGACCGATGAGGAGGTCGGGTTGAAGACCACCTCGACCGGCACCAGCGACGCGGTGCGGGTCGAGGCCCGCAGGGTCAGCGACGGCGAGGTCGCCGTCGCCGCGCTGCTCTGCAGCGCGCAGTAGCCGACCGTGCCGTTGCCCGGGCCGCGCACGACGACCTGGCCGGGCATGCGCTGCGCGATGTTGGCCGGGTCGGTGCAGCCCGTGCCCTCGTACTTGTTGCTGAAGTTGCCGTACGCGTCGAAGCCGAAGCCCAGGTAGCCGTCGGTCAGGCCGTTGGTGGTCGAGCTCACGGCCGAATAGCCGAGGGCGCCGCCGGACTGCCCGATGGCCGTGGGGATGGCCGGATTGGCCGGGTTGACGGCGGCCAGCACGAACGCGAGCCCGTCCGCCCCGGTGCCCCCGTACTGGTAGGAGCTGAACGTCACGTCCAGGCCCTGGGAGGTGGGGACGCTGGTGCTGGCGAAGGCACCGCCTTCCTCGCCCGTCACCGCCTGGGTGAAGCGGAGCTTGCCCGAGCCCTGCGCGTCGTTCGGGGCGCTGCAGCTGGCGAGCGGGTTCTTAGTCGCGTTGCCCGAAGCGGTCAGGCAGGCGAAGTTGCCGCCGCCGACCGGTGCGGTCGGCAAGGATACCGATCCCGCCGGGCCGTCCACGGTGTTGTCGTGGAACGGCTGGTTGAACAGGACCGTCCCGGCCGCGTCGGCGCTCGGTGCGGACGCGGCCATCCCGACGGTCATCATGCTCGTCACCAGCATCACGGCCATCGCGCACGACAGCATCCGCCGGGTCAGGTAGGAACAGGCCATTCCTCGCCTCTGGTTCAGGGTCGCCAGCTTGGCGCTCCGGGGGCGGATCGGACGACCGGAGCGGACGGCCCCGGGTCACGACGCGGGTGATCATGCCGGCCGGCCAGGCCGGCCACCCGCAAGCTCGCCGAGTGGCTGCTCGTCACCATGGCCATGAGTACGGTCCGTAGCGCGTGAACCGGCTGAGGCACCCGCGTTCCCCCGATCGCCAAGCCGTTGATCCTGCTCATCCCCCGAGAGCGGGCACCACATTAACATAACTATGAGTAACTATTAATTACAATCCGTAACCGAAATTAGGCAGGTCCGTCCGGGCCAGCCCCGGACCGCGCCCGGAGATCGCCGGGAGCCGGTCGCGGCGGTGCCGGAAGTCACCAGCCCGCCGGGCCCTCCGGGCTCTCCGGGGTGTCCGGGCCGTCCGGCCAGGCCGGCGCGCGGCGGCGCCGGGCGGCTCGCCGGGCCGCGATGAAGGCGACGACGGCGAGGACGGCGACGGCCGCGACGAGGGACAGGCTGAGCCAGGCCATGACGGACAGACCCGGACGGGACGTGACGAGCGGAGCGAACTGGATGGTGGCCGTGGCGGCGCTCGTGGTGAGCCCGCTCGTCAGGGTCACCTTGGCCTGCCAGGGACCGTTGGGCAGGCTGCTGGGCGGGGCGAAGGTCATGTTTCCCGTCTGGCCGGGCGCCAGGCTGATGATCTGCTGCGCCCGGAAGGGGCCGGCGGCGGTCTTGCCCGGGCCGTCGGCCAGGCGCGCGGTGCCGTTCAGGTCGACGGCCCGGCCGCCGGTGTTCTCCACGTGGACCAGGATGGACGGCCGGCCAGTGGCTGACCGGTGCCCGGCGATGGATGCGATGGTGAAGTTCGTCGGCGGGGCGCCGCCACGCCCGACGGCCAGGTAGACGCGGACCCCGATCCGGGCCACGTCGTTGACCCCGAAACCGCGGGCGGTGCGCAGGTGAGCCGCCTGCTGAACCCAGATCACGCCGTAGTGCTCGCCCCGGGTGGCCATCGGCGGCACCTTGATCGTCACCATGTCCGTCGCGGACGCGCCCGGGCGCAGGGTCATCACCTGGTGCTGGACGCGGACCCATTCGGTCAGTTCGCTGCGGGTCTGTCCGGCGTCGCCGGTGAACAATCCGCGGGCGATCTGGGCGGCATCCGGGTAGATGGTGAAGCGGGCGGTCCGCGCCTCCTGATTCATGATCAGGATCCGGCGGTGGACGACCGTTCCGGTGGGCAGGTAGTCCACGATGTAGCGCAGCGCGCGCGGGTTGTGGGCCTCGTCGACCGGGACGTCGACCAGCCGGACACCGAACCGCTGCGGGATCTGGCCGGCGGGCCGGTGGGTGGCGGCGATGGCCGCCGGGCTCAGGGTCCCGGCGGCCAGCAACAGCATGATCGTGCCGAGCAGGCGGCGCACGCTCTCCTCCTAGTGACTGTCCTGGGCGCGTCCTGGTAGCTGTCCCGGATGCGCCGCCTCTGCGCGTCAAGGCGCCGGCCCGTCGCGATCCCGATGGGATCGGCCGGGCCGGCTCTGGGCGGACTTTAACCGCGGGACTAGGACACGGACTGGGTGAGCGTCCCGGTGTAGACGCCGCCGACGACGGAGGCGGGGACGGACACGACCAGTCCCGGATCCCAGCTGGCGGAGTTGTTCCCCACGCCGGCGGTACCGGCGACGACCGTTTGCGGCGTGCCGGACAGCGTGACGGTCGTCCCCGTGGCGGTGATCGTGCCGGTGGTATTGATCGTGCCGGGGTTGTAGTTCACGTCGGAGGCCGGGATGGTCTCGTTCGGCGTGCCGGCTCCGGTGGTGAAGCTGGTGGCCGACGCGGTCGCGGTCCAGGCGGCGCTGAGCAGGGCCCGGTTATCGGTCACCGTAACCTGACCCAGATCAGAGGAAATGGTGCCGCCCGGCACCCCCGAGCCCAGGTCCGCGGTGGCCGGGGCGGTCATCGCGAGCGCACCGCTCGTGACGGTGAAGGTCACCGTGGTGTCCGGGTCGCCCGGGCCGCCCGCACCCAACGCCACCGGGCTGGTTGCCGCGGCCCAGGCCGCTGTCGGAATCAGTCCGGTCGCGACGATGGCCGCGGCGCTAAGGCCCAGGCCTACTGCCTTACGCATGAATTCTCCCCCGCGAGGACGGGCGCGCCCCCCTCCCCCCCGTGAGGGATGGCCGGCCGCCTGCTGGTCCTCAGCGTATCGATTACCCAGCGTACTTAGTCACAAACGATTAGTGATCAGCGGGGGGGCCGTCAGCCGGCCTGCCGCCGCAGGCGGGCGCGCCGGCGAGCGAGACCGGCGAGCACGGCCGCGGCGAGCACGGCCAGGGCCGCTCCGGCATAGGCCAGCGGAGGGATACCCGCCTGCCTGGCGGGTCGCGATGCCGGCTCCGGCGCCGCGGCGGGCAGCCGGTCGAGGTGAGCCGCGCAGACGATGGGCCTGCTACTGCCCCGGCCCGAGGCGCAGGCGACCGCCGACAGCCGGAGCTGCCTGGCCGGTGTCCGCGTCACCCGCGCGACCACGCGGAAGGCCCGCGTCCCACCCGCCGGGATGGCGGCAGGCCAGGTGACCCGCCTGCCCGCGGCCGTCGCCCGGGGCACCGCGGACAGGAAATCCAGGCCCGGCGACAGGGTTTGCGTGACCGCGAGGTGCGGTGCGCCGGCCGGGCCGCCATCCCGGACGGTGATCAGGTAGGTGAGCTGGTCGCCCGTTTTCACAGCGGTCCGGCCGTCGCTGACGCTGATGGTCAGGGCCGGCCCGGCCGTCGCGCTCGCCGCACCTGACGGCTGGGTCCGCGCCACCGGGTGCGGCGCACCCGCGACCGGGACCGCGACCAGTCCGGCCATCAGGACCGCGCCGGCCTGGTTTCGGGGACGCCATGAGGTCCTCACTGGCGAACCGCCTCTCCGGAATCATCAC
>JAICZD010000266.1 GCA_025933855.1 Modestobacter sp.
CGTCTGGAAGTTGGTGAGCATGCCGCCGAGCCAGCGCTGGTTGACGTAGGGCATGCCGACGCGGGTGGCCTGCTCGGCGATGGCCTCCTGCGCCTGGCGCTTGGTGCCGATGAACATGATCGACCCGCCGTGCGCCACGGTCTGCTTGACGAACTCGTAGGCCTGGTCGATGTACCCCAGCGTCTGCTGGATGTCGATGATGTAGATGCCGTTGCGCTCGGTGAAGATGAAACGCTTCATCTTCGGGTTCCAGCGCCGGGTCTGGTGCCCGAAGTGGACCCCGCTGTCGAGCAGGTTCTTCATGCTGACGACTGCCACGTGGCGCCGCCTTCCTGTGCACGCGCGACCGACCGGTGGGCCGGGCCGCGCTCCTCGGTTGATGCGGGCACCGGGTGGTGCACGCCCTGGTGTCCGGCCGCGCCACCGAACCCGTCGGGTCGGACGGGACCGAGGTGGCGACTGCCCCGCTGCGGAAGCGGGAAGCGGACACGCGAAGTCGATCCGCCGGAGGCGGACCGCACCGGCCAGCATACGCGGGCGGCCCGGGCTGCCGGCGCCGGTCGTCCCCAGCCGGAGCGGCCGTGCACAGCCTGGCTCGGGAGCCGCCGCCGCACGGCCGCCGCCGGGACGCTCGCCGGGTGTTCCGGTCCCGGCTGCTGCCCTCGGCCCTCGGCCTCCTCCTCGCCACGGCGTCCGTCCTCGCCGGGCCGGGGTCGTCGGCCACCGCGGCCGCCGCTCCCCCGGCGGCTGTTCCCTCGCCCGGCGCGGTGCCGGTGCTCTGGGGATGGCCGCTGGCCGGCCGTCCGACCGTTGCCCGCCCGTTCGACGCGCCACCCACCCCGTACGCGGCCGGGCACCGCGGAGTCGATCTACTCGGTGCACCGGGCCAGCCGGTGCTCTCGGCCGGAGCGGGGGTGGTCGCCTTCGCCGGCATGGTGGCCGGCCGGCCGGTGGTCAGCGTCCAGCACGCCGACGGCCTGCGGACGACGTACGAACCCGTGCAACCGGTCGTGGCGGCCGGCCGGCCGGTGGCCCGGGGATCCCCGATCGGCGTGCTGGTCGCCGGCCACCCCGGGTGCCCGGCCGAGGCGTGCCTGCACTGGGGGCTGCGCCGCGGGGAGGCCTACCTCGACCCGCTCCTCCTGCTCCGGCCCCCGCGGGTGCGACTGCTTCCGTGGGGCTGACCGTGCCGACCCGGCGGACCGCAGCAACGCAGGAGGGCCGGCGCCGCCCCGGTCGGGTGGCGCCGGCCCTCGGGGTCGGACGGGTGGTGCTGCTTACCGGGTGTGGCCGGCGTTCGCGTGGTCGACGTGGTCGTCGCCCTCGGTCTCCTTGGCCAGCAGGCCCGAGCCCACTGCCCACAGGATGCCGCCGAGGAGCCCGATCCAGGCACCGATCTCGGTCTGCAGGTCAGCGCCGCGCTCGAAGGCGCCCGGCGGGTCGAAGACGTAGCCCAGCGACAGCAGGACCGCGGCGATGCCCACGGCCATGGTGGTCAGGGTGAGGCCGCGGTGCTGCCGGCGGCGGGCACGCTGCAGCGCGTAGAGCAGGGCGGCGGCCAGCCCGACACCCAGGAAGGCGGTGAAGGCGATGACCGTGTCCGCCTCGTAGCCGCTGGCCGAGGTCGCGTTCTCGCCGGTCGTGGACACCCAGTCCAGGTACGTGGCGATGAAGAAGACCACGATGCCGGCGATGGCGACGTAGGCGCCAGTGGGCTTGGCCCGGTGGTCGTGTGCGAGCGCGTTGGCGCCGCTGGTCGTGGTGGGTAGATCGTGTGTTGCCATGGGCGATGGATGCCCACAGCTCGTTCCCAGCAACCTCCTTCCGTCGGGATGAGACGCAAGTCTCGACAGCGGAGCGCTGGAAACGCCGCAAGTCCTGCCACCTGCGTGTGCTCAGGCGGCCATCATGATGGCGCCGGCCCGGCCACGCCGGCCAGCCAGCGGGCGAGGTAGCGCTCGGCGCCGGACAGGTCGCCGTCGTCCGCGCGATGGCCGATGTGGCCGTCCGGCCGCACCAGGAGCAGGCTCCCGCCGCTGGCGCGCAGCCGGGACGACGCCGCACCGGACACGTCGACGAGGACCGGCACGCCGCCGGCGCCGTCGGGCTGGTCGGCAGGCGTCAGGCGGTGGATCGCGAGGAAGGGCTCGAACCGCCTGCGCAGGTCCTGCACCGCCGCGTCGTCCCAGCTGCCGCCGGGACCGCAGAGCAGCAGGGAGAACCGCGGGCCGGCGAGCGCCTGCTGCAGCCAGACCTCCGTTCCGGAGCAGAGCACCCGCGCGTCGGGCAACCGGTCACCTGGCCGTGGTCCCCGTCCGCGACGCTTCGAGGCGTCGACGGCCGGACTGCGCCGGTAGCGGATGCCGAGCTGGGACACGACGCGGAAGACCGCCGCGCGGCCCTGCCGGAAGCGCAGCGCCACGGGAAGGACGCGCGGGACGACCTGGCTGCGGACGGCGCGAAGGACCGGGTTGGCGGAGGTGACCGCGGAGAAGGCGCGGTCGGTGAACCGGAGCACGTACTCCCCCACCGGCCGCCGCTCCTGGTCGTAGGAGTCGAGCAGGGCGTCCGGCGCCGCGCCGCGGCAGACCAGCGCGAGCTTCCAGCCCAGGTTGACGGCGTCCTGGATGCCGGTGTTCATCCCCTGGGCTCCCGCGGGGCTGTGCACGTGGGCGGCGTCCCCGGCCAGCAAGACCCGGCCGGACCGGTAGCGGGCCGCGGCGCGGTGCTGGATGCGGAAGGCGCTGGTCCACACCGGGTCCCGGACGGTGACGGCGCCTCCGGTGGCGCGGTCGGCCTGCTGCTGCAGCTCCGCGAGGGTGACCGGACCGGTGTTGGCGGCGGGCCGGGCGGTGATCAGCCGCCAGGGCGCCGGATGCTCCAGCGGAAAGAGGAACAGCGGCCCCTCCGCGCCGAGATAGGTGTTCACCGCGCCGGTCTCGAGGCCGTCGGCGGACAGGTCGGCGAGCAGGAACGTCTGCGGGTAGCGGCCGCCCCGGAACGGGATCGAGGCCGAGTGCCGCACGGTGCTGCGCGCTCCGTCGCAGCCCACCAGCCACCGGGCCCGCAGCTCCTCCCGGTCGCCGCCGGGCCCGAGCAGCGAGCAGCGCAGGCGGCCGTCGCCGTCCTGGGTGAAGGACTCGAAGGCCACGCCCCGGTCGAGGACGACCCCGGCCTCGGCCAGGTGCTCGCCGAGCACCGCTTCGGTCTCGGCCTGGGAGAGGAAGAGCAGGAACGGAAAGGCGGTGTCATCGGCGCCGATGTCGAACAGGGGTGTGCTGGCCACCCGCCCACCGGCGGTGATCCGCAGCCGGGCGGCAGAGTTGCCTCGGGCCAGGAGCTCGGTGTGGACGCCGAGGGGGCGCAGCACCTCCAGCGTCCGCGGCTGCACCCCGAGCGCGCGGGACTCGTGCACCCGGTCCGTGGCGGCGTCCACCACCCGGGGCATGACGCCGAACCGGTGCAGCTCGGCCGCCAGCGCCAGCCCGGTGGGGCCGGCGCCGACGATCAGCACGTCGCAGTCGGAACCCGCGGCCTCGGCTCGGTGCGGTTGGGCCATGGGCCACTCTGCGCCCGCCGACCTCCCGGTGACCAGTGGAGAACCGCCCACGGGCCGGCGCCCCGGGCTCAGCCTCGGTCTCAGGCGATATCGGCGAGCTTGGTGCGCAGCTGCAGGACGGCCTTGGTGTGCAGCTGGCAGATGCGGCTCTCGGTGACCCCGAGGACGCGGCCGATCTCGGACAGGGTGAGGCCCTCGAAGTAGTAGAGGCTGACCACGACCTTCTCCCGGTCGGGCAGCTGCTCGACGGCGCGGGCCAGCAGCTGGCGGGCCTCGCCGTGCTCGGCCATCGCCTGCGGGTCCAGCGCGCTGGAGTCCTGCAGGGTGTCGACCAGCCGCGGGGCGGAGCCGTCGTCGTCCACGAGCAGCTCGTCGAGGGCGACGACGTTGACCAGGGACAGCTGGCCGAGGAACTTGCGGA
>JAICZD010000305.1 GCA_025933855.1 Modestobacter sp.
CGCAAGATCGCCGACGTGGCCGAGCGGACCCGCAGCAACAAGATCGGGCCGGACGAGCTGGCCGGCGGGACCTTCACGCTGACCAACACCGGAAGCCGGGGCGCCCTGTTCGACACCCCGATCATCAACCAGCCGCAGGTGGCCATCCTGGGCACCGGCACGGTGGTGAAGCGGCCGGTGGTGATCGACGACGCGAATCTCGGCGAGACGATCGCGGTCCGGCGGATGGTGTACCTCGCGCTGACCTACGACCACCGGATCGTCGACGGGGCGGACGCCGCGCGCTTCCTGATCGACGTCAAGCAGCGGCTCGAGTCCGGCCAGTTCGAGGTCTGAGCCGGGGTCGGGGTCGATCGTGAAGGTGCTGCTCGCCGGCGGGTCAGGCTTCCTCGGCACCGCCTGGCGCGACCACCTCGTCCAGGCGGGGCACGACGTGGTCCGGCTGACCCGCCGGGAGGCCAGGTCGGGGGACGAGTCGCCCTGGGACCCCTATGCCCGCCGCCTGGACCAGGACCTCGTCGAGAGCGCCGACGTGGTCGCGAACCTCGCGGGCGCGCCGCTGGCGCACTGGCCGTGGACGGCGTCCTACCGGCGCACGTTCACCGACAGCCGGGTGGCCACCACCCGGACGCTCGCCGAGGCGGTCGCCCGCTCGGCCCGGAAGCCGGCGCTGCTGGCGCAGAGCGGCATCGCCGGGTACGGCGACCGGGGCGACGTCGTGCTCACCGAGGAGGCGGTCACCGACGCCGACACGTTCATGGGCGGGGTCACCCGCGCATGGGAGGCGGCCGCCGGTCCTGCTGCGGGGGCCGGCGCCCGCGTCGTCACGATGCGCACCGCCGTCGTCCTCGACCGGCGCGCCGACGTCCTCAAGCTGCTGCTGCCGGTGTTCAAGGCCGGCCTCGGCGGCCCCATCGGCTCCGGATCGCAGTACCTCTCGACGATCTCGCTGACCGACTGGCTGCGTGCGGCGACGCACCTGGCGACCCGGGACGAGTCGACCGGGGCGTACAACCTGTCCGGGCCGCACCCGACCACCAACGCCGAGTTCGGCAGGGCCCTGGGCCGCATGCTGCACCGGCCGTCCAGGGTTCCGGTGCCGGCGCTGGCCGTGCGCGCGGTGGCCTCACCGGTCGCCTCGGAGGTGCTGAACTCGACCCGCGTCGAGCCGGCCCGGTTGCTCGCCGAGGGCTTCAGCTTCGAGCACCCGACGCTGGAGGCCCGGCTCACCGCTGCGCTCAGCTGACCTCGCGCACGCCGGCCACCCGCCACGCCCCGTCCCGGGCCCGCATCAGGGTGATCTCGTGCCCGCTGGGCCGGTCCCGCGGGAGCGTCGTCCGGCCGCCCGGCCCGACCGCGACCGCCCCCACCAGCCGGTCGGTGACGCGCAACCGCCAGAGGCCGGCCCGGTGCTCGGCCACCGCCAGCGAGAGCACCTGGGTGCGCATGCCGGTCACGCGCAGCCCCCGCCGGTGGTAGCGGCGCAGCAGCTCGAGGTCCGCCCGGCCCGCCGACGACCCGGGGACGTAGAGCCCCTGGAGCCGCCGCGGCCGCCCGCGGGCATAGGCCCGCGCCCGCTCCGCGTCCCAGGTGTGCAGGATGCCGAGCGCGGCGGCGCCGGCGCTCCGGACGGCCGGCGCGGCAGTCGCGGCAGTCGCGGAGGGCGTCCGGTCCACCCGGCCGGCTCCGCGCACCCACGACCCGAGCCACACCGCGGCGACGACGAGCCCGGCCAGCGCCAGCAGCAGGATGCAGGCGCGGGCTCGGGTCACCGGGCCAGCCTGGCGCAGATCGC
>JAICZD010000044.1 GCA_025933855.1 Modestobacter sp.
CGCGCGCTGCGGGGCGGGGTCGGCAGCGCGGGCGCGGGGTCGGTGCGGGCCGGGGTGGGCGCTGCCGCCGGACCCGGCCCGGAGCTGCCCGGACCGCCGGCCCGGGGAGCGGAGGAGGATCGGGATGGCGGCGGTGACCGAGGCGCGGCGGGCCCCGGGCACCGCCGTGCGCTGGGCCGTCCGGCACGGACTGCCGGGGGCGTACCTGGCCCGGGCGGCCCGCCGGGGCGACCTGGTGGGCCGGCTGCTCCGGGAGCCGGCCCAGCGGATCGACCCGCACCCGGTGTACGAGGCGCTGCGCGCCCAGGGGCCGCTCGTCCCCAGCGGCCTGGGGCTGGTCACCACCTCGCACGCCGTCGCGCACGAGGTGCTCCGCTCGCCGTCGTTCCGGGCGGGCTGGGACCGCACCCTCGCGCCACGCTGGATGCAGTGGGCCATGCAGCTGTCCGAGGACCCGGACGCGCGCGGCGTCGGCGAACCGCCGTCCATGCTGGTGGTCGACCCGCCGGACCACACCCGGTACCGCCGGCTGGTCAGCCGGGCGTTCACGCCGCGGGCGACGGCCGCCTACGAGCCGGCCGTGCAGGCCACCGCCGACTCGCTGCTGGACCGGCTGGCCGGCCGCACGGAGCCGGTGGACCTGGTGGACGCCTTCGCCGCCCAGCTGCCGGTGCTGGTGATCGCCGAGCTGCTCGGTGTGCCGGTCGACCGCCGGGAGGACTTCCTGCGCTGGGGGCACGCCGCCGCCGCGACGCTGGACCCGGGGCTGCCCTTCCGCCGCTACCGCTCCGCCGAGCGGGCGCTCCGGGAGATGCACGGCTTCCTCCGGCGGCATTTCGCGCGGCTCCGGCGGCATCCCGGCGATGACCTGGTCAGCCAGCTGGTCGGCCTGCCGGAGGAGGAGGCGCTGACCGAGCCGGAGCTGCACGCCACCGTCATGCTGCTGCTCGGCGCGGGGTTCGAGACCACCGTCAACCTGCTGGGCAACGCCGTCGTGCTGCTGGACGCCCACCCCGACCAGCGGAAGGCCCTCGTCGCCGACCCCGGCGGCTGGGCCGGAGCCGTCGAGGAGGTCCTGCGCCACGACAGCCCGGTGCAGATCACCGGACGGTCCGCCGCCGCCGACACGCACGTCGCCGGGCGGGACGTGCCGGCCGGAACGCGGGTCACCCTGCTGCTCGGCGCGGCCAACCGTGATCCGGACGTCTTCGCCGACCCCGGCCGGTTCGACGTCACCCGGGTCAACGCCCGCGAGCACCTGGCCTTCTCCGGCGGCATCCACTACTGCCTGGGCGCCGGGCTGGCCCGGCTGGAGGCCGTGGTGGCGCTGCGCAGCCTGGCCGACCGGTTCCCGGGGCTGCGGGTGAGCGGGCAACCGGTGCGACGCGACCTGCAGACCCTGCGCGGATTCGAGCAGCTGCCGGTCACGCTGGGCTGATCCGGGCGCGGCCGCGCACCAGTGGCCCAGCCCGCTGGCCCAGCCCGCTGGCCCAGCCCGGTGGCCCAGCCCGGTGGCCCAGCCCGGTGAGGACCGAGCCCGGTGAGGACCGAGCCCGGTGAGGACCGAGCCCGGTGAGGACCGAGCCCCGGTCAGGCCGAGCCCGGTCAGGCGGCCGGTCGGGCTCCGGTCGTCGTCCGGGCCCTGTGGCCGACGAGGGTGTCGCGGGCCGCACCCCAGCCGCTCCAGATCATCGGCAGCAACAGGACCAGCAGGAGCGCCAGCGGCCACCTCCACCCGCCGGTGAGGTCGTGCAGTGCGCCCAGCACGACCGGTCCCACCGCGGCGAGCAGGTAGCCCAGGCACTGCGCCACCCCGCCGAGCTGCGCAGCCACCAGCGGGGTGGCGCTGCGCAGCACGATGAGGGTCAGGGCCAGCGCGAAGCCGCCGCCCTGGGCGACGCCGAACACCGCCACCCACAGCAGCGTGCCCGACGACGGGGCCACCAGCAGGCCCACCAGCCCGGCCAGGTAGGCGAGCACCACCCCGGCGACCAACGGGCGCTGGGTGCGCATCCGGCCGGCCTGCGCCGGTATCACCAGCGCGCCGGCGGCACCGACCACGTTGCACACGGCCAGCAGCAGACCGCCCCGGCCGACCGGCACCCCGCCATCGGCCAGCAGGGTGGGCAGCCACGCGGAGAACGAGTAGAACTGCACGCTCTGCAGCCCGAGGAAGGCCGTGACCTGACGGGCCACCGGCGTGCGCAGCAACCCCCAGGAACCGGCGCCCGGAGTGTCCGGAGCCGTGCGGTTGCGGCCCACGCCCGCGACCGGCACCCACACCGCCAGCCCGATCGCGGCCAGCGCCACCCACGACCCCAGGGCTCCCCGCCAGTCCAACCCCAGCGCCGTTCCGATCGGGACGGTGAGCCCGGCGGAGGCCGCCGCACCCAGATTCAGCGACGCCGAGTACAGGCCCATCACGGTGCCGGGGCGGGTGAACTCCCGTTTGACGTAGGCCGGCATGAGCACGTTGGCCACCGCGATGGCTGCACCGGCGACCAGGCTGCCGGTGAACAGCAGGGCCACCGGGCTGAGCAGGCGCAGCGCGATCCCGGCGGCGAGCACGGTGAGGGAGCCGGCCACGGCCGTCTCCAGCCCGATGCGGCGCGCCAGCCGTGGGGCGACCGGGGCGAACGCGCCGAAGCACAGCACCGGCAGCGCGGTGAGCAGCCCGGCCGCCGCACCGGACAGGCCGGTGTCGTCGCGCAGGTCGCGCAGCACCGGCGCCACACCCACCACGGCGGGGCGCTGGTTGAGGGCGACGAGCACCACCGCGGCGACCAGCAGCGCGACCCCCGCCGCCGACCGCCGGGCGGCCGCCGACCCGCCGTCCACCTGGCCGGCCCCCTGCTGCTGCACCCGGCCAGCAGATCACAGCCGCCGCCCGGGGAGCGCCTGTGTGCGCGCTCACAGGATGTGGTTGAGTGCGCTGGTTGGCGACGACGGAGGGCAGGCAGATGAGCATCCTCGGCACCCGGGTGGTCCGCACCGAAGATCCGCAGTTCCTCACCGGGGGCGCGGTCTACACCGACGACCTGACCGACGAGCGGCTCGCCGGCGCGCTGCACGTGACCTTCGTGCGCTCCCAGGTGGCGCACGGCCGGCTCCTGTCGGTGGACACCTCCGCGGCGCTGGAGGCCCCGGGTGTGGTGGCGGTCGTGACCGCCGCGGACCTGGCCGAGCTCTCGGCCCTGCCGGCGGGCTTCCCCTTCGTGAACGCGGCGGTGACCCGGCCGTGGCTGGCCACCGACGTGGTCCGCTTCGTCGGGGACCTGATCGCCGTCGTCCTCACCGAGGAGCGCTACCAGGGCGAGGACGCCGCCGAACTGGTCGCGGTCGACATCGACCCGCTGCCCGCGGTCGTCGGCACCGAGGCCGCGGCCCGCGACGAGGTGCTGCTGTTCCCCGAGGCGGGCACCAACGTGATCGCCTCCTTCGGTGAGCCGGCCCCCGCGGACTTCTTCGACGGCTGCGAGGTCGTCGTCTCCCGGCGGATCGTCAACCAGCGGGTGGCGCCGGTACCGCTGGAGACCCGGGCCGCCGCCGCGGCCTGGGGCGAGGACGGCCGGGTCACCATCTGGTGCTCCAACCAGGGCGCGCAGGCGGCGAAGATGGAGATCGCGTCCTGGCTGGGCCTGGACCCGTCGCTGGTGCACCTGATCACCCCCGCGGTCGGTGGCGGGTTCGGCGCGAAGATCGGCGCGGACCCGGAGTTCGCCCTCGTCGCCCAGGTCGCGAAGATCGTCGGCCGGCCGGTGCGCTGGGCGGAGAGCCGCTCGGAGAACCTGGTCGGCATGCTGCACGGGCGCGCCCAGGACCAGGTGATCACCATCGGCGGCCGCCGGGACGGCACCGTCGAGGCCTACAGCCTGGTCGTGGACCAGGACGCCGGTGCCTATCCGCGGCTCGGCGTCGTGCTGCCCACCCTGACGATGCTGATGACCGGCGGGGTCTACGCGTTCCCGAAGGTGCACGCGCAGGCCCGTGTCCTGGCCACCAACACCACCTCGATCGGCGCCTACCGCGGGGCGGGCCGGCCGGAGGCGACCGCGGCCGTCGAGCGGGCCATCGACCTGTTCGCCGCGGAGATCGGGATGGACCCGGCCGAGGTCCGCCGGAAGAACGTCATCCCGCCGTTCGACTCCCCGCACACCACCGCGATGGGCGCCACCTACGACACCGGCGACTACGCCGCGGCCCTGGACAAGGCCCTGGAGGCGGCCGGCTACCAGGAGCTGCGGGCCGAGCAGGCGCGCCGCCGCCAGGCCGGCGACGTCCGCCAGCTCGGCATCGGGATGTCGGTGTACGTGGAGATCACCGGCGCCGGCGGCGAGTCCGGAGCGGCCACCGAGGATGCCACCGTCGAGGTGCATCCGGATGGGACGGCGACCATCCTCACCGGCACCTCCCCGCACGGGCAGGGGCACGCCACCGCCTGGGCGATGATCGCCAGCGACCAGCTCGGCATCCCGCTGGAGAAGATCACCGTGCTGCACGGCGACACCGACCTGATCCCCAAGGGCGGCGGCACGATGGGCTCGCGCAGCCTGCAGCAGGGCGGCGCCGCGGTGCACCAGGCCGCCGGTGAGCTGGTCGAGCTGGCCAAGCGGCGGGCGGCGGAGAAGCTGGAGGCCAACCCGGAGGACCTCGTCGTCGACGCCGGCCTGGCCGGGCTGGCCGTGCGGGGGACGCCGGGCGTGGGCGTCACCTTCGCCGAGCTGGCCGCCGACGAGCAGCTGCTCGTGCAGACCACCTTCAACGCGGCCGCGCCCACCTTCCCGTTCGGCGCGCACCTCGTCGTCGTGGAGGTCGACGTGGAGTCGGGCAAGGCGGAGGTCGTGCGGCTGGTCGCGGTCGACGACGCGGGCACCATCCTCAACCCGCTGCTGGCCGACGGGCAGCGGCACGGCGGCTTCGCGCAGGGCGTGGCGCAGGCGCTGCTGGAGGAGGTCCTCTACGACGCCGACGGCAACCCGCAGACCTCCACGCTGGCCGACTACCCGTTCATCTCCGCGACCGAGCTCCCCAGCTTCGAGCTCGTCGACATGGCCACGCCCACGCCGATGAACCCGCTGGGCGCCAAGGGCATCGGCGAGGCCGGGACGATCGGATCCACCCCGGCGGTGCAGAACGCCGTCATCGACGCCGTGGCGCACCTGGGTGTGCGGCACATCGACATGCCCACCACCCCGATGCGGGTGTTCCGGGCGATCCAGCAGGCAGGTCAGCGGACAGGGCAGGGAGCCAACTGATGCAGGTCTCGATCACCGTCAACGGCCGGCAGCGCACCGACGAGGTCGAGCCGCGGCTGCTGCTCGCCCACTACCTCCGTGACACGTGCGGGCTGACGGCGACCAACATCGGCTGCGACTCGACGTCCTGCGGGGCGTGCACCGTTCTCGTCGACGGGCTGAGCGTGAAGAGCTGCACGGTGCTGGCCGCCTCGACCGACGGCGGGCAGGTCACCACGCTGGAGGGGCTGGCCGGTCCCGACGGGGAGCTGCACCCGATGCAGGCCGCCTTCCGGGCCGAGCACGGCCTGCAGTGCGGGTTCTGCACCCCGGGCATGGTGATGGCCGCCATCGGGGTGCTGGCCGACAACCCCGACCCGACCGACCGCGAGGTCAGGGAGGGGCTGGAGGGCAACCTCTGCCGCTGCACCGGCTACCACAACATCGTGCGGGCGGTCCGGGCCGCGGCCCAGGCCGGCCCGGCGGCCGGCCAGGTCCCGCAGGCGCAGGAGGTCGTGCAGTGATTCCCTCGCCGTTCGAGTACGTGAAGGTGCGGTCGGTCGACGAGGCGCTTGCAGCCCTCGCGGAGCACGGTGAGGACGCCAAGCTGCTGGCCGGCGGCCACTCGCTGCTGCCGATCATGAAGCTGCGGCTGGCGATCCCGACGGTGCTCATCGACATCGGCGGGATCCCCGGGCTGTCCTACGTGCGGGTGGACGGCGAGCAGGTCGCGATCGGCGCGGGCACCCGGCACTACGTGCTGGAGCGGGACGAGGTGGCCCGCACCGAGGTACCGCTGCTGCCGCACGTGGCCGGCCGGGTGGGCGACCCCCAGGTCCGGCACCGCGGCACGCTGGGCGGCACGGTGGCGCACAGCGACCCCGCCTCCGACCTGCCCACCGCCCTGCTCGCGCTCGGCGGCACCGTCGTCCTGCAGGGGCCGCAGGGACGCCGGGAGGTGCCGGTGACCGAGTTCTGGACCGGCTTCTTCGAGACCGCCATGTCACCGGAGGAGATGGTCGTCGAACTGCGGGTGCCGCGCACCGGGTCCATCGGGTGGGGCTATGAGAAGTTCACCCGGCGGGAGAACGACTGGCCGATCGTGGCGGCCGCCGCTGTTGACGGCCGCGTCGCGCTGGCCAACATGGCCGGCATGGTCGTGCGGGCCACCGCGACCGAGGAGGCGCTGGCCCGCGGCGCGTCGATCGCCGAGGCCGCCGAGCTCGCCGACCAGGGCACGTCGCCGGGCGCGGACATGCACGCCGACGCGGACTACCGCCGTCACCTCGCCCGGCTGCTCACCCGCCGGGCCCTGGAGAAGGCCGCCGGAGCCTGACTCCGCAGGAGCTTGAGCCCGAAAAAGTCCCCTCGGGCCTGGGGGACTTTTTCGGGCTAAAGCTCTCGGGGACCGCGCCGAGCTTGCGAGGCGTGGGGCAGAGGGGGCTCTTTCAGCGGGGTGGGACGAGCATCCCGGCGCCGACCGTGGCGTTGGTGGCCTCGTCGATGAGGATGAACCGGCCGGTCACCCGGTTGCGCTGGTAGTCGTCGACGAACAGCGGCTGGGTGGTCCGCAGCCGCACCCGGCCGATGTCGTTGAGCCCGAGCTGCAGCCCGCCGTCGGCCTCGGTGTCCCGGTGCAGGGTGTTGATGTCCAGCCGGTACTGCAGCTCCTTGACCACGGCGCGCACCGAGCGGGTGGTGTGCTTGATCGCGATCCGCTGCCGGGCCCGCAGCGGATCCTCGCTCATCCAGCAGACCAGGGCGTCGACGTCCTGGGTCACCTGCGGGGCGTTGTGCGGCCGGCAGATGAGGTCACCGCGCGAGACGTCCAGGTCGTCGGTCAGCCGCACGGTGACCGACATGGGCGGGAAGGCCTCCTCCAGCGGACCGTCCGGCCCGTCGATCCCCGCGATCGTCGTGGTCAGGCCGCTGGGCAGGACCTGCACCTCGTCGCCCGGGCGCAGCACCCCGCCGGCCACCCGCCCGGCGTAGCCCCGGTAGTCGTGGTGGGCGCCGGTCTGCGGCCGGATCACGTACTGCACGGGGAAGCGGGTGTCGACCAGGTTCCGGTCGCTGGCCACGTGCACGTGCTCCAGGTGGTGCAGCAGCGAGGTGCCCTCGTACCAGGGCATCCGCGCCGAGCGGGTGACCACGTTGTCGCCCTGCAGCGCCGAGATCGGGATGACCGTCACGTCGGGCACGTCGAGCTTGGTGGCGAAGGCGGTGAACTCGTCGAGGATGCCCTCGTAGATCTCCTCGGACCAGTCGACGAGGTCCATCTTGTTGACCGCGACGACGAGGTGCGGTACCCGCAGCAGCGAGGCGAGGAAGGCGTGCCGGCGGCTCTGCTCCAGCATCCCCTTGCGTGCGTCGACCAGCACGATCGCGAGGTCCGCGGTCGAGGCCCCGGTGACCATGTTGCGGGTGTACTGCACGTGGCCGGGGGTGTCGGCCAGGATGAAGGTGCGCCGCGGGGTGCTGAAGTAGCGGTAGGCCACGTCGATCGTGATGCCCTGCTCCCGCTCGGCGCGCAGGCCGTCGGTCAGCAGCGCGAGGTCCACGTAGTCGCCGCGGCTGGCCCGCTCGATCGCCTCGTACTGGTCTTCGAAGACCGCCTTGCTGTCGTACAGCAGCCGGCCGATCAGCGTGCTCTTGCCGTCGTCCACCGAGCCGGCGGTGGCGATCCGCAGGATGTCCTTGCGCGCGTTGGCGAGCTCGGTCACTGCGGCTTCCTGGGTCAGCCCGCCCATCAGAAGTACCCCTCCTTCTTGCGGTCCTCCATGGCGGCGTCGCTCACCTTGTCGTCGCCGCGGGTCGCACCCCGCTCGGTCAGCCGGGTCACCGAGATCTCGGCGATGACCTCGGCGACGGTGGTGGCGGTGGAGCGGACCGCGGCGGTCAGGTTCGCGTCCCCGACGGTGCGGTAGCGGACGGTCTCGCGCAGCACCGGCTCGCCCTCGCGCGGGGTGATGAACTCGTTGACCGCGTACAGCATCCCGCCCCGGTCGACGACCTCACGCTCCCGGGCGAGGTACAGCGGCGGGATGGCGATCTCCTCCTGGGCGATGTACGCCCAGATGTCCAGCTCGGTCCAGTTGGACAGCGGAAACACCCGGATCGACTCACCCTGGTGGATCCGGCCGTTGTAGAGGTCCCACAGTTCCGGGCGCTGGTGCTTCGGGTCCCACTGGCCGAACTCGTCGCGGAAGGAGAACACCCGCTCCTTGGCCCGGGCCTTGTCCTCGTCCCGGCGGGCCCCGCCGAACAGCGCGGTGAAGCCGTGCTTCTCCACGGCGTCCAGCAGCACGGGGGTCTGGATCCGGGTGCGGGAGCCGTTGGGCTCCGGCCGGACCGTGCCGGCGGCGATGGCCTCGGGCACCGAGGCCACCACCAACTGGACGCCGAGCTCGGCGACGCGCTTGTCGCGGAGCTCCAGCACCTCGGGGAAGTTGAGGCCGGTGTCGACGTGCATCACCGGAAAGGGGATGCGCGCCGGTGCGAAGGCCTTGCGGGCGAGCTCGAGCATCACGATGGAGTCCTTGCCGCCGGAAAACAGCAGCACGGGACGTTCGCTCTCGGCGGCGACTTCGCGCAGGACGTGCAGGCTCTCGGCCTCCAGCGTCTGCAGCTGGGTCAGCCGGTAGTCGGGGGTGGTCACGCGGTGAACTCCCGGTGGTGGCAGACGGTTGTCCCCCACAGTCTCCGTCATGCGGTCGGGGCGTGGGCGGCCGGTGGTCGCGGCGCGGCCGGACGGACTCCCGTGGCGTCGGTCGGCCGGCCGGGTGGAGCGTGCCGGCCGGCGGCATCGGTGATGGCGCCGAAGTAGGTCGCGCTGCGCTCGGGGCGGGGTGCGACGAACACCCCGCGCGCCTCCACCAGGGCCCGGTCGGGCCGGTCGGCGGTGGCGATCGACCCGGTCACGACGCTCTTGCGGCCGGCGTCCTCGGTCACCCGGGCGCGGAGCACCAGCCGGGTCTCCAGCGGCACCGGCCCCCGGTAGTCCAGCTCCAGCCGGACGGTCATGCCCCACAGGCCCACCGCGATCGTCGCGGCGCCCAGCAGCTGGTCCATCAGCAGGGCGCTGACGCCGCCGTGCACGTAGCTGGGCGGCCCCTCGTAGGCGATGCCGAGCGCCACCTCGGCCACGACCCCGTCGTCGTCCTCCCCGATGTCCAGCGGAGGGGCCAGCGGGCTGCCGACGCCGGACACCGGGTTGTAGACCCGGAAGAAGCGGATCGGGTCGTCCAGCGCCGGCAGCTGGGTGGGCGCCCGCCGCGCGACGGACAGCGCGGCGGTGATCTCCCGAGCTGCGGCGGCGGCCGAGCGGAGGTCGGCGGCGCCGACCGTGGTGGTGACGGTGGCGTCGACCAGCTCGCGCAAGGCATCACCCAGTTCGGTCACCGCTGCCAGCAGCTCGGCGTCGCCGTCGTCCTGCGTCCCGCGGGTGTCCACCCCCGGATTGGACACCAGGGGCCGGCGGGCGCGGTCAGCCGGGTAGGTCGGCGGGGAGGGCGGCCGGAGCTGGGCCGGACCGGGGCAGCCGGACGGTGAAGGTCGCCCCCTTCCCCGGCGCGGTGGTCAGGTCGACGCGGCCGCCGTGCGCGGCGACCAGCGCGGCCACGATCGACAGGCCCAGGCCCGATCCGCCGGCCGCCCGGGTCCGCGAGGTGTCGGCCCGGTAGAACCGCTCGAACACCCGTTGCGCGTCGCCGGGTGCCAGCCCCGGGCCCTGGTCGGCGACGGAGAGCACCACGGTGCCGTGGTCGGTGGGGTCCTCGGAGAGCCGGACGGTGACCCGAGCGGTCACCGGGGTGTGGGTCAGCGCATTGGTGACCAGGTTGACCACGACCTGGCGCAGCCGCGCCTCGTCGCCGATCACGACCGGGACGTCGGTGAGCGAGGGGTCCAGGTTCAGGGCGATGGCACGGTCGGGCTGCACCGCGCGCGCATCGTGCACCGCGTCCCCGGCCAGCTCGGCCAGGTCGACCGGGGCGAGCGTGAGCGGGCGCTGCTGGTCCAGCCGCGCGAGTTGGAGGAGGTCCTCGACCAGCACCCCCATCCGGGTGGCCTCGGCCTCGATCCGTTCCATGATCCGCTCGGTCTCCTCGGGGCCGGCCACCGCGCCCTGGCGGTGCAGCTCGGCGAAACCCCGGATGGACGTCAGCGGCGTGCGCAGCTCGTGGCTGGCGTCGGCGACGAAGCGGCGCATCCGTGCCTCGGACGCCAGCGCCTGCTCCTCGGACGCGCGGGCCTGCTCCTCGGAGGCCCGCTGCGCCCGGAACGAGCTCTCGATGCGACCGAGCATGCCGTTGATCGCGTTGGAGAGCCGGCCGACCTCGGTTCGCTCGTCGCCCTCGGGGACGCGCCGGGAGAGGTCGCCGGCGGCGATGGCCTGGGCGGTGTGCTCCACCTCCACCAGCGGCCGCAGGCTGTTGCGCACCAGGACGTACCCCGCGACGCCCAGGATGGCCAGCACCAGCAGGCCGACGACGAACTCGGTGGTCACCAACCGGCCGAGCACGGCCTCGTCGTCGGCCAGGTCGGCGCCGACCACGACGACCAGCTGGCCGTTGACCGGCGTGGCGACCAGCCGCCACGCCGTGCTGCCGTCGGAAGCGGGCAGGGTGAACGGCTGGTCGTACCGCTCGGCCGCCGCAGCCGTGACCGCCGTGATGTCCGGCAGCGACGCCTTCGGGGTGCGTGTCGACGCGTACTGGCGAACCTCGCCCGTGGCCGGGATGCAGACCACGTAGCTGCCCCCGAACTGAAAGACCTTGGAGATGCAGCTCTGCGCCGTGCCGCGGTCGGTGCGCATGTCCTGCGCGTAGCCGCGCAGCTGGGTGTCCTGCTGCTGGATCAGGTACTTGCGCAGCTGGGACGTCGCGACCGCGCCGGTCGCGGCCAGTGCGACCGTCACCAGGACCATGAGCAGCGCCACCAGGGTCACCCGCAGCGGCACCCCGGGCAGGCGCCGGTGGGCCCAGACCCGTGGGACGTGGCGACGCGCCGGGCGTTCCGGTGAGGCCAGCGCGCCGGCGGAGACGGCGGCCGGGGCCGCGGCCGTGCGGTCGTCCCCGGACGGAGCGGCGGGCGCCGTCCCCCCAGTGCCCTGATCGGGGGGGCCCTGTTCGGGCGGGCCCTGTCGGGGGGAGGGCTGGTCGGGGGAGGGCTGGTCGGCGCCGCCATGGCTGGGGGCCTCCACGGTGGAGGCCCGGGCGGAGGAGGCGCCCGGCACGCGGGTCACGTGCCGCGGGGGAGCCGCAGCGAGTAGCCGACGCCGCGCAGCGTGTGCAGCAGCCGGGGCTCGGTCGTGTCGATCTTGCGGCGGAGGTAGGAGATGTAGGACTCCACGACGTTGGCCTCGCCGTTGAAGTCGTAGTTCCACACGTGGTCGAGGATCTGCGCCTTGGACAGCACCCGCCCGGAGTTCGTCATCAGGTAGCGCAGCAGCTTGAACTCGGTGGGGGAGAGGCTGACCAGCTTGCCGGCCTTGAGCACCTCGTGCGACTCCTCGTCGAGCTCGATGTCGGCGAAGGTCAGCCGCGGCGCCTCCCCGGTCCGCTGGGCGGCCTGGCTGCGCCGGAGCACCGCGCGGATCCGGGCCAGGACCTCGTCCAGGCTGAACGGCTTGGTGACGTAGTCGTCACCACCCAGCGTCAGCCCGGTGACCTTGTCGTCTGCCGCGTCGCGGGCGGTCAGGAACAGCACCGGGGTGTGCGTGCCGTTCTGGCGCAGCCGGCGGACGACGCCGAAGCCGTCCAGCCCCGGCATCATCACGTCGAGCACCAGCAGGTCCGGGCGGAACTCCGCGGCGATCGCCAGCGCCTGCTGCCCGTCGGGTGCGGTGGCCACCTCGAACCCGGCGTACCGGAGGCTGGCCGACAGCAACTCCCGGATGTTCGGCTCGTCGTCGACCACGAGCAGTCGTGCCTCCGGCGCGGTCCCGCTCCGGCTGCTGGTGGACACAACTCCTCCCGGGGAACCCTGGGCTGCGGTCGACGTCATGGCCTCCAGGGTCGGGGGGCGGACTGGGGCTGGACTGAAGGCTACCTGTGAGGAGCCTGGGGATGCCGGTCGGAATCGCAGGTCAGTCGGCTCCCGACATCACCCGGCCGCGCCGCCAGTACCCGATGGCGTGGTGCTGGCTGCGCCGGAGCCCCCACCGGCTGCGCAGATCGGCGCGCACCGCCTGGACGGTGGCCGACTCGGCGGCCACCCAGGCGAACAGGTCGTCCTCGGCCGGCGGCTGCACCGCGGCGACGGCGTCCACCAGCAACGGGCTCAGCCCGGGCTCGACGCCGTCGCGGTGCAGCCAGCGCACCTCCACACCCGGCGGGCCGGTCAGCGGCTGCTGCTCCTCGGGCCCGGCGACCTCCAGCAGCGCCAGGCCCCGGGTGGTCGGGGCGGACTCCGCGAGGATCCGGCCGATGGCCGGGATCGCCGTCTCGTCGCCGACCAGGAGCAACCAGCCGGCTGCCGCCTCCCCCAGGGACGCCGCGCTGGCGACGCCGAGCGCGTTCCCGGGGGCGGCCGCGGCGGCCCAGGCAGCCGCGGGCCCGTCGCCGTGCAGCACGAAGTCGATGTCCAGCTCGCCGGCGGCGGCGTCCTGCCGCCGGGCGGTGTACTTGCGCAGACTGACCCCGTGGCTGCCCTGGGGCCACACGATGCGCCCGTCGCGGGCGATCTGTGGCCAGGCGGGGGAGTGGTCGCCGACCCTCGGCACCAGCAGCGAGATCGTGGGGCCGGCCGCGGCCACGACCTGGGGGGCGGCGGTGAGAGTCACCCGGTGGACCGCGGGGGTCACCGCCGCCACGGCCGTCACGGTCAGCAGGTCGACCGGGCGGGGGACGGCGGAGGTGTTCACGACCGGTCAGCGTAGGCGGGCCGACCCGGCCGGCCCCGGGGGAATGGGGTCGACCGGATCGGCGATCGCGGACGGAGTGGTGACTCACCGTGACCGGGCCATCGCCCTGGTCAGCGGTTACGTCCCGCGCACCCCGTCGAATCCATACGCTACGTGACCGCTGCCCGAACGGCACCCCCCCGCGCGGTGGAGCCCCCCCGATCGGGTGACAGTTCCGGTGGCGCCGTCCCGCACGAACTGCCGCGGCGGCCGGGTGGCGGACCCCCATGTGTGCGGTCGTCCGCTGCCGGGCAGGCAGCACCCGCGACCGACGAGAGGGGTGAACGGCCATGGCCGAGGAGTTCCACAAGGGTGACCACGTCAGTTGGCGGAGCCACGGGAGCACGGCCGAGGGCACCGTGGAACGGAAGATCACCGACGACACCGAGGCGTCCGGCCGCACCGTGCGTGCCAGCCCGGAGGACCCGCAGTACGAGGTGAAGAGCGAGAAGAGCGGCAACACCGCCGTCCACAAGCCCGGCGCGCTGGAGAAGGACTGAGCAGCTCCGGCCGGCGGCCGGACGAGGAGGACTGATGACCGAGAACGACGACACCTTCGCCGGCACGTCGGCGCGGAGCACGAAGCACAGCGCGCGTGAGGACGACGAGCTCAAGCACGAGGTCGAGGGCATGATCCGCGCCGGCCGGGCGACGCACTCCGAGGAGTGGAAGGACCCCGAGCCCGGAGCGGAGGGGGAGCCCGACGTCGACTCCTCGCCCGCGGACACGCTCGTCGGCGGAGTGCCGGTCGGCATGTCCCCCGACGCCGTGGTGGCCCGGGCGGAGCTCGCGCGGTGGCTGGACCGGGCGGACTTTCCCAACACCGGTGCCCAGCTCGTCGAGGCGGCACGGGACCACCGGGCTCCCGACGCCGTGGCCGAGGAGCTGTCCCGGCTGCCCGCCGACGACGTGTACGAGCGGATCGGCGACGTCGTCCGCGCACTGGGCTATCCGACCGAGACGTGACGCGCCGCGGCGCTGCGCCGTCCGGGGCGGCGCCGCGGGCCGCCGGCCCGGCGGTCAGTGGCCGGCCCGGTGCTGGAGCTGCTCCTCGGCGCGCTCGTCGGCCTCGTCCGCCTGCTCGTCCGCTTCCTCCTGAGCGATCTCGTCCGCGCCGCGCCGCCGGAACAGGCGTGAACCCGGGAACCCCTTCACCACCTGGCGCATGTCCTGGACGGTGTCGAGCAGGTCGTGCACGTCCGGCACGACGTCGCCGAGCGAGACCAGCACCGGCAGCACGTCCTCGTCGAGGTGCACGACGAGCTGCGGGAGCCGGTCGACGAGGGTGATCAGGGCCTGGACCTCGTCCGGTTCGAGGTTCCCGGCGAACCGGGTGAACGCCGGCTCCAACGACGTCAGCGCCGGGCGGTAGGCGTCCAGCAGCGGCGCCACCGTGCCGAGCATGTTCTCGGCCCGGCCCAGCGTGCTCTCCGCGGACGACGCCGTGCCGCCGATCGAGGTGACGAGGCCGGCGGCCACCTGGCTGGTCCCGCGGACCTCCTCGATGGCCTGGTCGGCCCGGGTCCGGGAGGCGACGACCCCGTCGATGGCGTCGTCGGCCCGGGCGCACGTCTCGTCCACCCGGGTCATGGCGGCCTCGGCTCGCTCGGCCACCGCCTCGACCCGGTCGAGCAGCCGGCCGGCCCTCCGCAGCAGTTGCTCCGCGGTTCCGACCGCGGTGACCAGCCTCGGTACCAGGGCCATTGCCTCGGTGACCCCGGACCGGAGATCCTCGGCTGCGTGCAGGATGTCGGCCGGGCCGAACAGGGGCAGCTTCACCCGCCGACGCTACGTCCGCAGCTGCCGTCCCGCCCTGGCGACGGCGGTCGGGTGGAACCCGGCGGAACCGCGCTGCGGCGCCCCTTCCCGCGCGCCCAATCCGGTCCGGGCGCTTCCTCCCCGTATCGTGGTGTCTCTGCGTAGGCTGGCAGTCACGGTCGGCAGGGAACTTCAGGACGGGCGCCGGGCGCGGCGCGCAGGCACTGCGACGATGGGATGTCGACACCGGTGGCGGACCAGCCCACGCGGAACGAGGCGGGTGACCCTGCAGCCGACGCCGGATCCCGCCCTCCGCGCCGGGCCGACGGGCCGTCGACCGCTGCCGCCGGATCCACCCATGTGACCGTCGAGGAGCTGCTCGCCCGAGCCGGTGCCGGCGTGCCGCGACGTCGCGCCGAGCGCCGCGCTGCCACCGGCCGCCAGGAGCGGGTCGACGGCTACGGTGCCCCCGCGGGCCGCCCGGAACCGGACGCGGCCCCGCCACGACCGGCAGCCGGGTCCCGGCCGCCGGGGCTCAGCGGGCCGCCGGTGGCGGCCACCGGCGCGCGCCGCGACCACCACGTCCCCCCGCCGCCCGCGGTTCGACCCGGCGGGGCCGCGGCGCA
>JAICZD010000135.1 GCA_025933855.1 Modestobacter sp.
AGAGCACCGCCGGCGAGGTCCGGACGGCGACGGTGCGGCAGTACCGGCTGTGGCAGTGGAACGTGGCCGGCGACAGCATCCATCAGGGCTCGGTGTCCGACGGGCTGATCGGGACAGCGGTGTCCTCGATCGTCGCGTCCGGCACCGACGTCGCCGTCCTCAACGAGCTGTGCGCGCAGCAGTTCCGGGCGCTGCAGGCCGGGCTGGTGGCGGCCGGCTGGCCGCAGGACGCCGGCGACTTCGCCGCGTTCCAGGCGACGTCCACCGGCGTGCCGACGGTCTGCGGAGGAGAGGACTTCGGCATCGCGCTGTTCAGCGCCGCCCCGTTGGGCCCGGTCGATCAGGTCACCCTGCCGGCGGACGGCTCGGGAGCCGACCGGGGGCTGCTCTGCGCGCCGCTGTGGGCCCTGCCGGCGATGCGCTTCTGCACCACGCACATCACCACCAGCTCGGCGCCCGCGGCCGGCGGGCAACCGGCCAACGTGGCCCAGTTGCGGACCGTGCTCGAGCGGCTCCAGGCCTACCACGCGACCGGCAGCACGGTTCTCATCGCCGGTGACTTCAACGCCCAGCCGGACTACCACCGCCTCGACGACTGGTACGCGGCCTCCGTCGACGGCCCGGCGAACGCCGGCAACACCGGAGCCCTCCGGGAACTGGACGACGCCGACCCGGCGCACTGCCCGGGCTACGGCGACTGGACGGCGACCGGCCCCGCGGGATCCACACCCCCGTGCTCCGGAGGGGCGACGACCTGCCGACCGGGCGACGCCACCGGCTGCGCGAAGATCGACCTGGCCTTCGTCCGGGAAGACGACCTCGCCGGCCCCTACAGCGCGGATTCCACGGCCATCCCCGCCACCTGCCCGGGGGTGCCGGAGAAGACCGGCGTCTACGCCGTCGGTTCGTGCTCCGACCACCGGGTCGTCACCGGCACCGTTCCGGTGCGCGTTCTCCTCGGCGCACCGGGCGCCGTACCGTCCGACTGATCCCCCGGGGACCCTCGCGAACCCGGCCGCCCGGTCAGGAACGCGGAGCGGGCGCCCGGAGCCGGGACGAGGTGACGATCGCCAGGAAGTGCCCGGCGACGGCCAGCAGCGAGGCCGGGATCAGCACGACCAGCAGCACCCGGGTACCGGTGAGGTCGCCGACGACGAGGTCCACCAGCGCGGCGCCCAGGATGATCAGGCTCAGTTCGATCGAGTGGTACAGCCGGTGGAAGGGGACGAACCGGGCCCACCGGCGCAGCCTCGCCAGGCCGCTCGCCCGGGGTGCGGTCGTGGCCTCGTCGTCGACTGCGCGGGGCAGGCCCGCGGCGGCGCGGGCGACGTGCACCATGTCGTTGAGCGACTTGTTCAGCACGATGATCACCGCGAGCAGGGCGCCCAGCGTCGTCCACCCGTAGCCGCTGCCGTCGCCGAGCTCGTCGAGACCCCCGGCCGCCCGCGCGCCGAGACCGACCGGGAGCAGCGCCTCGGTGCCGTAGTGGCCCACCCGGTCCAGGAAGACCCCGAGCGGACTGGTCTTGTGCCGCCACCGGGCCACCTCTCCGTCGCTGGCGTCCCACAGCATCTGCAACTGGGTCAGCGCCACGGCGAGCACCGCGCCGCCCAGGCCGGACAGCAGCAGGGCCGGGCCGGCCGCGAAACCGGTCACGATCATCAGCGCCGTGACGGCGTTGGCCGACAGCCCTGCCCGCACCAGCACCCGGGTGAGGTAGGGGGAGATGTGCCGCATGTAGAGGTCGCCGGTCCAGTGCTCGGCGGTGCGCCGGCCGCGGACGGACGGCGGCTGGGTGACCTCCCGCAGCTGCGCGATGGTGGGCCAGGCCGGCCGCGCGCCCGTCACCGCCGGGCCTCGGCGAACCGGGCGCGGGCGAGGTCGCGGGCGGCCAGCACGTCCTCGCACGCGGCCAGGAACCGCGTCATCGCCGCCGCGGGGTCCGCGCCGCCGAGGTAGTGCTCGACCAGGGCGGTCCGCGCTGCCCGCTCGGGGTCCGCCCGCAGGCCGCGCGTGACCAGCTCGGCGGCGCGGTCGGCGCCGGCGGCGGCCAGCCGGGGAACGGCGTCCAGCAGCGGTGACGAGCCCACCACGGCGTCCGGCGCGGCCGGTTCGGTGACGATCAGCGGCCGGCCGGTCGGCAGCCATTCCACGGCCACCGAGGAGACATCGGTGACCAGCAGGTCGGCGTCGGCGAAGGCCTCGCCGAGCGGGCGCCCCGGGTCGACGACGCTGCCGGTGGCGGCCACCGCCGGCTCGTCGAACACCCGGCGCAGCGCCGCGTCGGCGGCGGCGACGTCCCGCCGGTTGGCCCCGGTCCGCGGGTGCGGGCGGTAGACGACCCGCAGGCCGGCGGCGGTCAGCGAACGCACCAGGGCCTCGCCGTGGGTGGCCACCGAGCTGTAGGCCACCGACGGCTGCCCGCCCTCCCAGGTGGGCGCGTAGAGAACCGTGGCGCGGTCGGCCGCCGGGCGGGGTTCACCGGCGGCCAGCTGCGGCCGGCCGATCTGGATCAGCCGGTCGAGGTCGTACCAGGCCAGTTCCTCGGCGATCCGGTCCACGGCGGCCTGCCCGGCGACGAAGGAGCGGTCGTAGGCCTTGAGCTGGTTGGAGGCGGACACACCCTTGTCGCTGTCCCCGTGGCCGATGAACACGTGCGCCAGCTGCGGATAGCGCAGCAGCTGGAAGTTGCGCGGGTGGTGGCTGACGTAGAGGGCGAGGGCGAGGTCGCCTCGCTCCACCAGGCCGTCGATGGTCGACGCGCGCGCGACGCAGTGCACCGGGAGCGAGGTCAGTCCGCGCAGCGCCGCGGTGGTCCGGCTGTCCTGGGTGATGACCAGCACGCCGTGCCGTTCGGCCAGGACGGCGAGCGGGTCCAGCCACTGCTGCAGCTGGTACAGGTTGCGCGGGGGTTCGGGGAAGAAGGCCACCACCCGCTCCCGGGGCGCCAGGCCGGCCAGCTGCCGGTCCTCGCCCAGGCCGTCGGGGTCGCCGCCGGGGAGCAGGCCGAGGCGCCGGACCACCCCGCCGCCGACGGAACGGAGACGGGCCCGGAGGGCGGGGGAGAACGGTGGCACGGACAGCTCCTCGGTACGGGACGATCGGAAGGCAGACGGATCAGATGAGCGGCGGCCGGCCGTGCCGCGCCATGCGGGCCACGGTGCGCCAGCGCAGCCGGGAACGGCCGCCGGCCGGCGTCCGCCAGCCCTCCCACCAGCCCCGCCACCACGGGCGCAGCGTCGCCGGTGCCCGCCACGACCGGAGCAGCTGCAGCGCGGTCCAGGTCGCCACGTAGGGCACGGCGAACGACCAGGGCAGGTTGCGACGGGCCAGCCACACCCGGTTGCGGGCGTTGAGCCGGAAGAAGTCGGCATGCCGGGTCTGCGGTGCCAGCGGGTGCTCGACCGCCAGGTCGGCCGCGTACCGGACGACGCAGCCGGCGTCCCAGCTCCGCCAGGCGAGCTCGATGCCCTCGTGCGCGTAGAAGAACGGTTCCGGCCAGCCGCCGGCCGCCTCGAACGCCGCCCGGCGGGCCACCACCGCGCCCTCCCAGACGGAGAACGCGGGGCTGGATCGGAACCGGTCGCCGACGCGCAGCCGGGGGGTCCACCGACGCGGCGCCACGCCACCGCCGGCCACGTCCACCCGGGGCTGCACCAGTCCGAGCTCCGGCTCGCCGGCGAAGAGCGCGGCGGCCTCGGCCAGCCACGTCGTCCCGATCAGGCGGGCGTCGTCGTCCAGGAAGAGCAGCAGGTCGCCGCGGACTGCCGGAACGCCGGCGTTCCGTCCGGCCGGGATCCCCACGTTGGTCGGCAGGGCGACCCCGCGGACACCTGGCGGCAGGCCGGTGGGTTGCCAGCCGTTGCCGACGACCACGACGTCGGTCTCGACGCCGTCCTGCGCGAGCACGGAGGTGAGCGCCGCGGCCAGCTCCGCCGGCCGCCGTCCCTGGGTCAGGACGACGACGCCGACGAGCGGGGTGCCGGCGGAGTGCTGCTCAGACGGCCAGGACACTGGCCCGCTCGGCGCCGAGGGGCAGGTCGTCCACCGGATCCCCGGCGTCCAGCACTGCGCCGCCGAGCTGCGCGGCCGGCTCGGCGTCCTGGCGGACGTCGACGATGTGCCCGGTCCACGGGGACGCCAGCACCCCGAGCGTCGTCTCCGCGACCGCGGAGGAGGTGAGCAGCGAGCCCTCCGGTTCCTGACCGAACGCCCTGGTGCGCATCGGCGTCGCGGTGCGCTCCGGGTTGACGCAGTTGACCCGGACGCCGTCGGCGGCCCACTCGTCGGCCAGCGCCTGGGTCAGGTTGACCACGGCCGCCTTCGCCGAGGAGTACAGGCTGTAGCTGCTGCGTCCCCGGGTGTAGGAGCTGGAGGTGAACAGCAGCAGCGAGCCCCGCGTGGCGCGCAGGTGCGGGTGGAAGACCTGGGCGATGTGGATGGGCGCCAGGTAGTTGACCTCGGTGGCGAGGTAGATCGTCTCCTCGCTGGTCGCGGCCAGTTCGCCGCGGGGCAGCACGCCGGCGGTGTTGACGACGTGGTCGACCCGGCCGGTCGCGGCGAGCACCTGCTCGCAGGCGGCGACGATGTCCGCCCGCCGCTCCACGTGCGTGCCGGTCGCCGACCGGCTGAAGGTCATCGCGGTGGCTCCGTACCTCTCGGCGAGCCTGACCACGTCGGACCCGATGCCGTAGGAGCCGCCGAAGACCACGACCGTCCTGCCCTCCAGCGCTGCCCGGTACTCGGCGTCCGTGCGCGGCTGCGGGCCCTCGCGGCTGTCGAGCTGGAAGAGCTTGTCGGCGAGGTAGACGTCGATGGGCTCGGTCACCTTCATGTTGCGCTCCTCGCCGCGCACCACGGCGATCGGCACGTCGGGGGTGTAGCGCAGGACCACGGTGCAGTCGTCGGTGGCCTGGAAGCCGGGGTCCTCGGCGGCGCGCTCGTACGCCCGCCGCAGCACCGACAGCCGGAAGCACTGCGGGGTCTGCCCCCGGCGCAGCAGCGGACGGCGCAGGACGTCGTCGATCGTCCGGCCGGTCGGCTCGTCCACCTGGATGATCGTGTCCGCCGACGGGATCGCCGTGTCGACGGCCTCGTACTCGCCGAGCGCCGCCACGCAGTCGTTGATCACCCGCTGGCTGAGCAGCGGCCGGACGGCATCGTGCAGCAGGACGTTGCACTCCTGGTCCACGAGGGCCGCGAGGGCGAGCTCGGTGGTCGCGTTGCGGGTCGCGCCGCCCTCGAGCACCTGGGTGACCTTGGGGTATCCGCCCGGCCGCAGGATCGCGCGGACCGCGTCGAGGTGGCCGGGCGCCATCATCACGATGATCTCGTCGATGTGCGGCGAGGCCTGCAGCAGGCCGATCGTGTGCTCGATGATCGGCTTGCCGGCCACCTTGATCAGCTGCTTGGGAATCGACAGGCCCACCCGGGAGCCGGTCCCGCCCGCGAGCACGACCGCGACATTACGGAGTGATGACACCTCACGACGGTAAGTCGCTGGGCGTGACGCATCCGGGACCGGTCCGTCACACCTGAGGTGTGTGGTGCGGATGGCTCCGGTGGGACGGCTGCGCCCATCCGGCGCCGCCACCGGCCCGTCGTCAGGCGGTGTGCAGCACGTGGAAGGCCTCGGCGAGCCGGCCGTCGGGCAGGCCGTGGACGCGTGCGGTCTGGCGCATCCAGCCGCCGACGAACTCCTCCAGCTGCCCGGCCGGCTGGTGGCTGACCTGCGTGACGTGGCGCCGGAGGGCGTCGAACTTGCGTTCCACGACGTCGGTGACGTCGACCGGGTGGTCGGCCCGGGGACTGGCGGTCAGCCACACCTCCGAGACCGTCCACGCGGCCAGCCCCTCGTCGGCCAGCAGCTCGGGGAACGCGAAGGGGTTGCGGGCGTCGGGGTAGACCGCGCGCAGCGTGGACTCACCGACGGTCATGTGGTCGGGATGGCTGGCCCCGATGCGGTTCCACATCCGCTCCGGTGAGCTGGTCAGCACCCGCTGCGGCCGGACCTGGCGGATCACCCGGCTGATGTCGCGGCGCAGGTCCAGGGTGAGCTCGAGCCGGCCGTCCGGATACCCGAGGAACCGCACGTCGGTGACCCCCACCTCGGCTGCGGCGGCTCGCTGCTCGGCCTGCCGGAGCAGCGGCATCCGCTCCCGCGGTGTCTCGTCGAAGCCGCCGGCGTCCCCGTCGGTGACGATGCAGTAGGTGACCTCCGTGCCGGCCGCCGTCCAGGTCGCCACCGTGCCGGCGCTGCCGAAGTCGACGTCGTCGGGGTGGGCGAGCACGCACAGCGCGCGCTCCACGTAGGGGGCCGGCTCCGGAGAAAGGGGTGGGGTCACCTGGGCGAGCCTAAGGTCGCCGTCCGGCTGGCCGGCGCGACCCGGTGCGCCAGGGCGCCGAGCACGTCGACGTGCCAGTCGACCTGGGGACGCCGGCCCACGTGCCCGTACGGGCGCACCAGGTCCAGGCGGGTGACGGCGTCGCGGCTGTCGGCCCAGAGCAGGGCCAGGTGGCAGCGGTCGGGATCAGTCGCGGCCGGCCCGTCGATCGACAGCTGGGTCTGCTGGCCGGGGCCCTGCCGGTAGAAAGCCCGCAATCCCGGGGTGTCGGCAGAGGGCAGCTCACCGTCGTCGGAGTGCCAGACCCGGACGACGTCGGTCGGGGTGCGCATGATCAGCCCGCTCATCGGCAGGCCGAGGCCCTCGGCGTTGGCCTCCGGCAGCGCGAGCTGCCGCCCGTACCGGGGGTCGGTCCAGCCGACCGGCAGGCCGAGGCCGCGGTAGCCGGCGCGGTCCACCACGTCGAGGCCCATGATTTCGGCGGCGAACTCCTCGGGGCCGGCGTCCCAGGGGCGGAGGTGCTCCATCGCCTCCCGGCGGACCAGCTGGTGGTCGAGGTGCCGGTCGGCGGCGGGGTTCCAGCCGTGGGTGGCGTGCACGGCCGCGCTGACCGCCATCCCCGCCAGGAGGGCGTCGTGCACGGCGACCAGCAGCGGCCACAGCCGCTGGGTGACCGCGGCGGGGGAGTTGTCCACGGACGGGATCCTCTCCGGCACCACCGACAGTTCCGCGGTCGTGGAACGGACGACCGGGACGGCGACCGGGGATCCCCGGACTACAGCCGGCCGCGGCCCTGGCGCAGCAGCATCATGCCCAGCGCGGCGCCGTCGGGGCCCAGCGCGTCGCGGAACCGGGACAGCACCTGCTGCTCACGCGACAGCGACAGCCGGGTGCCGCCGGTCGCGGTGCGCAGGACGCCGATCTCGCGGGAGATGGCCAGCCGCCGCTGGACCAGCTCGATGATCGCGGCGTCGCAGGAGTCGATCTCCCCCCGCAGCTCGCCGATCCGGTCCGCCGGGTCGGCGGGGGAGTCGGCGGTCGTGTCCGCGGTGGGGGTGAGGGTGGTGCTCATGGTGGTCCTCCGGGGCGGTGGGAGGCCGTCGGACCCCAGGACACGAGAAACGCCCCGGGGCCGTGGGCCCGGGGCGTCGTGTGCGGTGGCTGTTCAGCCAGCGGAGACGGACACCGGAACCCGGTGGCCGTAGTAAAACTCGCGGTGGCGCAGCACGCCGACGAGTGTGCCACACGTCGCAGCGGGCGGGCCAGCGCGTCCCTGGCGCAGCCGCGGGACCGTCGGTGCCCCGGCTTACAGTGGCGGGGATGAACGCCGACGGCTTCCGGTCCCCCTGCGGAGCAGTGTTGCGAGCGCCGGGAGTTGCCCGTCTCCCCGCGCACCTCCGTTGTCCGACCGGTGCCCGCGGCGCGGTCGTCGTCCGTGCGGAGCAGTGGTGAGCAGCGCGCAGCAGGCCCTCCCCGGCACCGCCACCCTGGCCCGGGCGACCCCCGGTCAGCCCGGTCGCGAGCTGGACCGGATGCTCGCCGGGCTCAACGGCCCGCAGCGGGCGGCCGTCGTCCACGAGGGCGGGCCGCTGCTCATCGTCGCCGGCGCGGGCTCCGGCAAGACCCGGGTGCTCACCCACCGCATCGCCTACCTGCTGGGGGCCCGGCACACCCAGCCCGGCGAGATCCTGGCGATCACGTTCACCAACAAGGCCGCCGGGGAGATGAAGGAGCGCGTCGCCGCCCTCGTCGGCCCCCGTGCCCGCGCGATGTGGGTGTCGACCTTCCACTCGATGTGCGTCCGCATCCTCCGGGCCGAAGCCGCCAAGCTCGGCATGAAGAGCTCGTTCACCATCTACGACCAGGGCGACTCCGTCCGGCTGATGACCATGGTCGCCCGCGACCTGGACCTGGACAGCAAGCGCTACCCCGGGCGCAGCCTCGCCGCGCAGGTGTCGAACCTGAAGAACGAGCTGGTCGACGAGGAGTCCTTCACCCCGCAGACCGCGCCGGAGAAGGTGCTCGCCGAGGCCTACCGGCTCTACCAGCGTCGCCTGCGCGAGGCGCACGCGATGGACTTCGACGACCTGATCATGACGACGGTCCACCTGCTGCAGGCCTTTCCCGACGTGGCCGAGCACTACCGCCGCCGGTTCCGGCACGTCCTCGTCGACGAGTACCAGGACACCAACCACGCGCAGTACGTTCTGGTCCGGGAGCTGACCGGCCCGGTCGGCGGGCCGGTGCCGCCGGCCGAGCTGTGCGTCGTCGGGGACGCCGACCAGTCCATCTAC
>JAICZD010000096.1 GCA_025933855.1 Modestobacter sp.
GGCCCCCGAGAAGGGGCCGGGCCGCATCCGGCCGGGGACGTCAGTGGGTGAGCTTCAGCCCGAGGACGCAGCCGACGATGCCGGCGAGCAGCAGGACCCGCACCGCGGTCACCGGCTCCTGCCCGGTCCACATCGCGTAGCCCGCGGTGAGCACGGCGCCGATGCCGACCCAGACGGCGTACGCGGTGCCGACCGGCAGGCCACGCATGGCGTAGGCCAGACCGGCCATGCTGCCGGCGAGACCCACGCCGAACACGAGGGTCGGCGCCAGCCGGGTGAACCCCTCGGTCCGGTCGAGCGCGGTGGCCCACACGGCCTCGAGCCCGCCGGAGAGGATGAGAACGAGCCAGTACACGGCTACTCCTGGGGGCGCCGTCTTGTCGCTGTCCGGGTACGGCGCACTCGTCCGGGAGTCCTGTCGCGGACCCGCCGCCCAGGTTCTCACAGCGCCCTGACCGCGTCGAACGGCGCCGGGCTGAACGCAGCCGGGAGCGATCGGGGCCGGACCGGATGGAGCCGGGCCGGCGGGGGTGCCGCCGAGCGAGGGGGCCCCGCCCGGCGGGCCGGGTCAGCCAGAGGTGCGGGCCACCCAGAAACGTGAGCCCTGCGGCCCCTCCACCCCGTCGCCGGGGCCCGAAGTCCCGGCGTGCACGGTGGTGGCCAGCACCTCACCGGCCAGCTGCTCGGCGTGCTCGGAGACCGCCTGGGCCACCGCCCCCTCCGCGGTCCACCACAGCTCGATCCGGTCGCTGACGGCCAGCCCGGTGCTCTTGCGGGCGTCCTGCACCAGCCGGACCACCTCGCGCACCAGGCCGGCCCGCTCCAGTTCCGGGGTCAGCGTCAGGTCCAGCGCCACGGTCAGGCCGGCCGCGGAGGCCACCGTCCAGCCCTCCCGCGGGGTCTCGGTCACCACCAGGTCGCCCTCGGAGAGCGCGACCGCCGTCCCGTCCACCGGCACGGTGGCGGTGCCCGCCCGGTAGGCGGCCACCAGCTCGGCGGGGTCCGCGGCGGCGACGGCGGCGGCCACCGCCTGCACCTGCTTGCCCAGCCGGCGTCCGACGGCCCGGAAGTCGACCTTGACCGACACGTCGACCAGGTCGCCGGCCACCGCCGACAGCTCGGTCAGCTCGGCCACGTTCAGCTCGTCGGCCACCTCGGCGACCAGGTCCCGCGGCAACGTCGACCAGCCGGGCGCGGCGACCAGCGCCCGCGCCAGCGGCTGCCGGGTCCGGACCTTCGCCGACGTGCGGGTCGACCGGCCCAGCTCCACCAGCCGGCGGACCAGCGCCACCTGCCCGATGAGCACCTCGTCGCGGGCCCCCGGGTCCACGACCGGCCAGCCGGCCAGGTGCACCGAGTCGACGGCGCCGGCCGTACCGGGCACCACGGCCGCGCTCCACACCCGCTCGGTGACGAAGGGGGTGAACGGCGCCATCAGCCGGGTCAGGCCGTCGAGCACCTCGTACAACGTGGCCATCGCCGCCGGGTCGCCGTCCCAGAACCGCCGCCGGCTGCGCCGCACGTACCAGTTGGACAGGTCGTCGACGAACCCGGCGAGCAGCCGTCCGGCCGTCTGGGTGTCGAAGGACTCCAGCGCCTCGGTCACCCCGGCGGTCACCGAGGCCAGCTCGGCCAGCGCCCAGCGGTCCAGCAGCGGGCGGTCGGCGCGGCCGGGACCCGGCGTCGACGCCGGGTCCCAGCCGCTGGTCTGGGCGTACAGGGTGAAGAAGCTCGCGGTGTTCCAGTAGGTGAGCAGCACCTTGCGCACGACCTCGGACAGCGTCTCGTGCCCGACCCGGCGGGCCGACCACGGGGAGCCGCCGGCCAGCATGAACCAGCGGACGGCGTCGGCGCCGTGCCGGTCCATCAACGGGATCGGCTCGAGGATGTTGCCCAGGTGCTTGCTCATCTTCCGGCCGTCGTCGGCCAGGATGTGGCCCAGGCACAGCACGTTCTCGTAGGAGCTGCGGTCGAAGACGAGGGTGCCGACCGCCATCAGCGTGTAGAACCAGCCGCGGGTCTGGTCGATCGCCTCGCAGATGAACTGCGCCGGGTAGGCGGCCCGGAACTCCGCCTCGTTCTGGTGCGGCGCGCCCCACTGGGCGAACGGCATCGACCCGGAGTCGTACCAGGCGTCGATGACCTGGCGCACCCGGCGGTAGGTGCCCTCCTCGCCGGGCCGGGTGAAGGTCACCTCGTCGATGAACGGGCGGTGCGGGTCGAGGTCGGTGAGGTCCCGGCCGGTCAGCTCGGACAGTTCCGCGAGGGACTCGACCACGACGAGGCGGCTCGGGTCGGCGTCGTTGCGCCAGATCGGCAGCGGGGTGCCCCAGTAGCGGTCGCGGGACAGCGCCCAGTCGACGTTGTTGTGCAGCCAGTCGCCGTAGCGGCCCCACTGCACGTTCTCCGGATACCAGGAGGTCTTCTCGTTCTCGGCGAGCAGCTCGTCCTTGATCGCGCTGGTCCGGATGTACCAGGACGGCTGCGCGTAGTACATCAGCGGGGTGTGGCAGCGCCAGCAGTGCGGATAGCTGTGCTCGTAGCGCAGCTCGCGCCACAGCACCCCGCGGTCGAGCAGGTCGGCCACCAGCCGGGGGTCCGCGGCCTTGAAGAAGTGGCCGCCGACCAGCGGCACCTCGGGCAGGAAGTGGCCGCTGGCGTCGATCGGGTTGACCACCGGCAGGCCGTAGCTCCGGCAGACGGCGAGGTCGTCGGCACCGAAGGCGGGTGACTGGTGCACCAGGCCGGTGCCGTCGTCGGTGGTCACGTAGTCGGCGAGGACGACGAAGTGCGCGTCGGCCGGCCGTCCGGACTCATCGGGAGGGAACTCGACGAGCTCGAAGGGCCGCTGGTAGTGCACGAACTCCCAGTCCCGGCCCGGAGTCCGGGCCAGCACCTCGACCTCCGCGTCCCCGAACACGGCACCCAGCAGCGGCTCGGCGACCACCAGGGTGTCCGCTCCGGCGCGCACGACGGCGTAGGTCACGTCCGGGTTCACCGCCACCGCGGTGTTGGACGGCAGCGTCCAGGGGGTCGTCGTCCAGACCAGCAGGTCGGCCCGGCCGGCCCACTCACCGCTGGTGACCGGCAGCCGGACGTACACCGACGGATCGCTGATGGACTCGTAGCCCTGGGCGACCTCGTGGTCGGACAGGCCGGTGCCGCAGCGCGGGCAGTAGGGGGCCACCCGGTGGTCCTCCACCAGCAGCCCCTTCTCGAACACCTGCTTGAGCGACCACCAGACGCTCTGGATGTAGCTGGGGTTCATCGTCCAGTACGCGGTGGACAGGTCGACCCAGTAGCCCATCCGGTCGGTCAGCTCGGCGAAGGCGTCGACGTGCCGCTCCACGGACTCCCGGCAGCGGGCGTTGAACTCGGCGATGCCGTACCGCTCGATGTCCGGCTTCCCGGCGAACCCGAGCTCCTGCTCGACGGCGATCTCCACCGGCAGCCCGTGGCAGTCCCAGCCGGCCCGGCGGGGCACGTGCCAGCCCTGCATCGTCTTGAACCGGGGGAAGACGTCCTTGAACGCCCGGGCTTCGATGTGATGGGTGCCGGGCCGGCCGTTGGCGGTCGGCGGGCCCTCGTAGAAGACCCACTGCGGCTTGCCGGCGGAGCCCTCCAGGGTGCGGGCGAAGACCTTGCCGGCGTCCCACTGTTCGAGGACCTCCCGCTCGAGGGCGGGGAGGTCGACCTGTGGGGGCAGCGCATGGAAAGGGCTGCGCGGGTCGGGCTGGACGGCGGGGCTGCTCACCGGTCCATCATCCCAGCAGACGACAAGGACGATTCCCCGACCGGTCAGGCAGGGGTCGACGCGTCGGCTACAGGTGGCACCCGCGGGGTACGGGCCGCGGGCACGGACGGGTCACGAGGCCTTGCGGTCGACGTCCTTGCCGCTCTTCGGCTCGGCCGAGGCGATCTTGGCGATCAGCGGGTCGACCTTGTCCGGCCCGCCCGAGATGTCCACGAGGGCGCGGGCGGACTCGACCTGCTCAGCGCTGACCGCGATCGTGGTGCTCACCCGTCGTCCCCTTCCGGCTCGGCGCTGTCGCCAGTCTCCCGCACGATCTCCACGTCGTCCAGGTTGCCCGCCGGCAGGATCAGCCGCAGGTCGCCGGCAGGGTTGTGCGTGGCGGCGGCGTCCAGGACGGCGGCAGCGTCCCTCCGGTCGTCCTCGGTGGCCAACTCGCTGCGCATCAACTCGACCAGCAGCGCACGGCCGGTGGCCCTGCGTCGCGGATCAGCGGAGGTGATCGCTTGGAGCGCCGCGGTGAACCGCCGGCCCCACTCCTCGCGCCTGCTGGACTCCCGCTCCGCCCGGGTCGCCCCTCGGGTCGCCAGGTAGGCCAGCGTGGACCCGATCCCCGCGCCGAGGAAGGCGAGGATCCCCACGACGATCTCAGCGGCCACGTGCCCCCCGTCGTCAGGCGTTGCGACCCCCACCCTGCCGTATCGCACTGACACGTTGCGCAGGCCGTCCCGGGCAACGGAGCAGGTCGCGGTACGGGACACTGCCGGGCATGAGGGGGCGCGGGTGAACACCGACGTCACCCTGGCGCTCGCGGTCGGGGCGCTCGTCGTCCTGGTCTCGGCGGTCGCGCTGCGGGTCGCGGACCGGATCGGGTTGCCGTCCCTGCTGCTGTACCTGGCCCTCGGCGTCGCGCTCGGGGAGGCCGGGGCCGGCGTCCAGTTCGAGGACGTCGGGCTGACCCAGACCCTCGGTGTCGCCGCGCTGGTGGTGATCCTGGCCGAGGGCGGGCTGACCACCCGGTGGACCGACGTCCGGCGCGCGATCGGACCGGGGATCGCGCTGGCCACCATCGGCGTGGTGGTCAGCGTCGCCGTGGTGGCCGCCGTCTCGGTCTGGCTGCTGCACACCACCTGGCTGTTCGGGCTGCTGCTGGGCGCCGTGGTGACCTCCACCGACGCGGCCGCGGTGTTCGCCACCCTGCGCCGGCTGCCCCTGCCGCGGCGGATGGCGGCCGCGCTGGAGATGGAGTCCGGGCTCAACGACGCCCCGGTGATCCTGCTGGTGGTGGCGCTCTCGGAGCAGCTGACCGGCCGCGACGGGGAACCGTGGTACCTGGTGCTCGCCACGATCCTCGGCGAGCTGGCCGGCGGTTCGTTGATCGGCGTCGCGCTGGGCTACGGCGGAGCCTGGCTGTTGCACCGGACGGCGCTGCCGCTGGCCGGCTTCTACCCGCTGGCCACCGTGGCGCTGTGCGTCCTGGCGTTCTCCTCCGCCTCGCTCCTGCACACCTCGGGGTTCGTCGCGGTGTACCTGTGCGGGCTGGTGCTGGGCAACTCGGCGCTGCCCCACCGGGCCGGCACCATCGGGTTCGCCGAGGGCCTGGCGTCGCTGGCCCAGATCGGGCTGTTCGTCCTGCTCGGGCTGCTCGTGTCGCCCTCCCGGCTGGTCGGCGCGCTGCCCTCGGCGCTGCTGATCGGCGGCGCGTTGCTGCTGCTGGCCCGGCCGCTGTCGGTGCTGGCCAGCCTGGCGTGGTTCCGGGTGCCGCTGTCCCAGCAGGTCTTCATCTCCTGGGCCGGCCTGCGCGGCGCGGTGCCGATCGTGCTGGCGACCTTCCCCATCGCGGCCGCCGTCCCCGACGCCCTCCGGGTGTTCGACACGGTCTTCGTGCTCGTCGTCGTCTTCACCGTCATCCAGGGATGGTCGCTGCCGGCGGTGGCCCGGTGGCTCGGCATCGCGACCCCGGTGACCCCGCGGGACGTCAATGTGGAATCCGCCCCGCTGGACGAGCTCGGCGCGGAGCTGATGCAGCTGCGGGTACCGGAGAACTCCCGGTTGCACGGGGTCTACCTACCCGAGCTGCGGCTGCCCGAGGACGCGGCCGTGGTGCTCGTCGTCCGGGACGGCAAGCCGTTCGTCCCGGACGAGAACACCCGGCTCATGCGCGGGGACCAGGCGCTGCTGGTGTCCTCGCGCGCCTCACGGGCCGAGGCCGAGCGGCGCTTGCGCGCCGTCAGCCGGGCCGGCCGGCTGGCGACCTGGCGCGGCGAGACAGGGCGAGCGTCAGAGGTGGACTAACGACCGGGACACGGGCAGCGGCTCCGCTCGGCTGGGGGACGGCTCGTGGCCGCGGTGTCGTCCGGAGGACGACGAGGTGTATGGCCCCGTCCCGGGACCCGCCCTGAGCGTGCGAAGGGTGGGGAGGACGGGGTCCTTCAACCGTTGAGCTCGAGCGTGCGGGTCGTGTCCTCCCGGACCTGGGCCAGCAGCTCCGGCTCCTGGGACAGCTTGTGCCCGTAGGAGGGGATGGCCACCTGCAGCAGCGGACGCCAGGTGTCGACCCGGTCCGGAAAGCAGCGCTCGAGCAGGTTCAGCATCGCCGCGACCGCGGTGGAGGCCCCCGGCGAGGCGCCGAGCAGGCCGGCGATGGAGCCCTCCCCGCCCACGACGAGCTCGGTGCCGAACTGCAGCACGCCGTGCCCGTGCAGGTCCTTCTTGATGACCTGCACGCGCTGGCCCGCCGTGATGAGCTCCCAGTCACGCTGCCGGGCGGTGGGCACGAAGTCCGTCAGCGAGGCGTGCCGGGCCCGGCGCGACTGCAGCACCTGGCCGATCAGGTACTTGGTCAGCGGGATGTTGTCGCGGGCGACGCCCAGCATGGAGCCGAGGTTGTTGGGCCGCACCGAGCGGGGCAGGTCCCAGAACGAGCCGGCCTTGAGGAACTTCGGGGAGAAGCCGGCGTAGGGGCCGAACAGCAGCGCCTGGTCGTTGTCGATGTTGCGCAGGTCCAGGTGCGGCACCGACATCGGCGGCGCACCGACGGCGGCCTGGCCGTAGACCTTGGCCTGGTGCCGGGTGACCAGTTCCGGAGAGCGGGTGCGCAGGAACTGGCCGCTCACCGGGAACCCGCCGAAGCCCCGGATCTCGGGGATGCCGGCCCGCTGCAGCAGCGGCAGCGCGCCGCCGCCGGCGCCGACGAACAGGAACCGGGTCCGCACCGTCCGGCGCTCCCCGGAGCGGGTGTCGCGGGCGGTGACCGTCCAGCGGCCGTCCCGCCGGCGGCGCGCCTGCTCGACCCGGTGGTTGGTGTGCACCTGCACGCCGCGGGCCGTCGACTGGTCGAACAGCAGCCGGGTGAGGGCGCCGAAGTCGACATCGGTGCCGGCCACGGACCGGGTGGCGGCCATGAACTGCTTGCGGTCGCGGCCGGCCATCATCAGCGGCACCCAGGCGTCCAGCTCCGCGGGGTCCTCGGCGTACTCCAGCCCGGCGAACAGCGGCTGCGCGGCCAGCGCCTGGTAGCGGGTGCGCATGTAGTTCCGGCCGGCCTCGCCGGTCACGAAGCTGATGTGCGGCACCGGGGTGATGAAGTCCTTCGGCGAGCCGGTGAGGCCCTGCCGGACCAGGAACGACCAGAACTGTCGCGACAACTGGAACTGCTCGTTGATCGTCACGGCCTTGGTGGCGTCCACCCGGCCGTCGGGAGCCGCCGGCGTGTAGTTCAGCTCGCACAGGGCCGAGTGGCCGGTGCCGGCGTTGTTCCACGGGTCCGAGCTCTCGCCGGCCACCTGGTCGCCGGACTCGAACACCGTGACCGTCCAGTCCGGGGCGACGATCCCCAGCAGCGCGCTCAGGGTTGCGCTCATGATGCCGCCACCGACGAGCACCACATCGGGGTTCGCGGAGTCATCCGTGGTCAAGATTCTGCCTCCGAAACAAAGGACGTCTCGTTTCCCGTCGTCGTCCGCGTACCGGGCGAGATGCCCCGAACGAGGCGACCGGAGCCCGCCCGCCGCATGAGATCTGTCACACGCCCGGCCGACCCGCCGCTGACCTGCGGCTGTGCAGCGCCACGGTCGTGCGGACCTGCCTACCCAGCCCAGCAGCGCGTGACCCCTCACGATGTCGGCCGGATCACAGTGTCTGCTCCGGCCCGCTCCGGCCCGCTCCGGCCGGCCCGGGGGACGGCGCGGCTATCGTCCTCGGCGACGCGGTGGCCGGCGCCGTGCCGGCGGCAGGGGGTGGCGTGTCCGATCAGCCCGAGCCGTCGACCCCGCCGCCGGCGCACCTCCCCGCCGCCGGGACCGCCTCCGGACGTTCTCCGCGCACCCGCCTGCTGGCCGGCGTGGCCGCAGCCGTGTTCGCAGTCGACCTGGTCAGCAAGCTCGTGGTGGTGGCGGTGCTGTCGGGCCGGCCGCCGCTGCGGTTGCTGGGTGGGGCGGTCTACCTGACCGAGGCCCGCAACACCGGCGCGGCGTTCTCCTTCGCCGAGGGCGCCACGGTGCTGTTCACCCTGATCGCCGTCGTGGTCGTGATCGTGATCGTCCGGGCGTCCCGGCGGTTGTTCTCCACCGGCTGGGCGGTGACCCTGGGCCTGGTGCTGGGCGGCGCGGTCGGCAACCTGTCCGACCGGGTGTTCCGCGACCCCGGGTTCCTGCGGGGCGGCGTGGTCGATTTCATCTCGCTGTTCGACCCCTACGGCCGGGTCTGGCCGATCTTCAACGCCGCGGACTCGGCCATCGTCTGCGGCGGCGTGCTGGGCGCGCTGCTGGCCTTCCGGGGAGTCGAGTTCGACGGCAGCCGCAGCCGCGACCGCGACCGGGATGCGGAGCCCGGGGACGGCGCCGCCACCGGCTGAGCCGTGCCTCGGACAGGCTGTCGGTGGATGCCCGCACAATGGACCCCGTGACCAGCAGCCCGCGCCCGCCGGCTCCCGGCGAGCACCGCGCGCTGCCGGTACCCGACGGGCTGGAGGGTCAGCGGGTCGACCAGGCGCTGTCCCGGTTGTTCGGCCTCAGCCGCGGGGTCGCCGCGGAGCTCGCCGACACCGGGCGGGTGGTCGTCGACGGCCGGGCCCGGGGCAAGGGCGACCGGCTCAGCGGGGGCAGCTGGCTGGAGGTGGAGCTGCCCGCGCCACCGGGTGAGCCGGTCGTTCCCGAGCCGGTGGCCGGGCTGCGGGTCATCCACGACGACGACGACCTGGTGGTGGTGGACAAGCCGGCCGGGGTGGCCGCCCACGGCAGTCCGGGGTGGGACGGTCCGACCGTCGTCGGCGGCCTCGCGGCCATGGGGTACCGCGTATCCACCAGCGGTGCGGCCGAGCGGAAGGGCATCGTCCACCGGTTGGACGCCGCCACGACCGGGCTGATGGTGGTGGCCAAGAGCGAACGGGCCTACACCGTGCTCAAGGCCGCGTTCAAGGAGCGCACCGTCGACAAGGGCTACCACGCACTGGTGCAGGGTCACCCCGACCCGTCCCGCGGCACCATCGACGCCCCGATCGACCGGCACCCCCGGCACGACTGGCGGTTCGCGGTCGTCACCGACGGTCGGCCGTCGGTGACCCACTACGAGGTCATCGAGGCCTTTCCGGCGGCCAGCCTGGTCGAGGTCCACCTGGAGACCGGTCGGACCCACCAGATCCGGGTGCACTTCTCCGCGCTGCGCCATCCCTGCGTCGGCGACACGACCTACGGCGCCGACCCGACGCTGGCCGCCCGGCTCGGCGTGTCCCGGCAGTGGCTGCACGCCGTCCGGCTCGGCTTCCACCACCCGGCCGACGGGCGCTGGGTGGAGTTCACCAGCGAGTACCCGGCCGACCTCGCCGGGGCGCTGGCCATCCTGCGCGCCGAGAACTGACCGCGGTGGCCGTGGGGCTCGGCGGCACGCTGCCCGCGTCGTTGACCGACTGGGGGCCGGCTCAGCTGGCCGCGGTGATCATCGCCGGCTACCTGGTGGTCGGCGAGCCGTTCGTCGGCGCCACGCTGCACCGGCGGTTCGAGAGCCGGCTGCGGGCCGACCCCGCCGCGCGGCGGTCCTTCTACCGGCGGCTGCTGGTGCTGGAGTGGGGGCTCTCGGCGGTGGCGACGGTCGTCTGGCTGGCCGCGCCGGGGATCGGACCCGCGCGGGTGGGGCTGGCCTGGCCCCGGCAGTGGCCGGGGCCAGGGACGCTGGTGATCTGCCTGGCCCTGCTGGCGCTGGTCGCGGTCTCCACCCGCTCGCTGCGCTCCGGCGCGCTGGCCGACCGGCCCGGGCCGGCGCGGCCGGGGGAGGGGCGGCACGCCGAGCCGCCCGGTCGGGCGGCGCTGGCCCTGCTGCCCCGGACCCGGCTGGAGCGGCGGCTGTTCGCCGTCGTCGGAGTGACCGCGGGCGTCTGCGAGGAGTGGCTCTACCGGGGGTTCTTCCTGGCCGTGGTGGCCGCGCTGGCCCCGGGGCTGCCCGCCGCGGTGCTGGTGCTGGTCGCGGCGGCCGGGTTCGGGCTCGCGCACGCCTACCAGGGGGTGGCCGGCGTCCTGACCACCGGCGTCCTGGGGGGCGTGCTGGCCGCGGTCTACCTGCAGACCGGATCGCTGCTGCTCCCGGTCGTGCTGCACGTGGTGATCGATCTCCGGTTCCTGCTGGTGCCGTCCTCGGCGCTGCCGGCCACCGCGCGATGATGGGTGTGACCGACCGGTCCGCCGTCGTGAGACACGTCCTGTCAGACCCTCGGAGTAGGACGTCGGTGGTGCGAGGATCGGTGCGGTCCCCGCACTGACTGCACGCGATGACCGCGCACCAGCTGGCCTTCCCCGCCGGTCCGTAGGAGCGACTCGTCCCACCCCGGTCGGGAGGGTGGGCGAACAGCACGACCCGTGAGGAGCACACCGCACCGTGAGCAGCACCCCGCCGGCAGGGTCGTCGTCCGAGAACTTCGTGCACCTGCACGTGCACACCGAGTACTCGATGCTCGACGGCGCAGCCAAGCTCGGTGAGGTCACCCGGGCCGCTGCGGCCGAGGGCATGCCCGCGCTGGCGATGACCGATCACGGCAACGTGTTCGGCGCCTACGACTTCTACAAGCAGGCGAACGCGGCCGGGGTCAAGCCGATCATCGGCATGGAGGGCTACTACACGCCCGGCTCGCGTTTCGACCGGGTGTTGTTCGACTTCGGCGACAACCTCATTGACGAGGACGGTGAGGGCGGATCGTCACGCGGCAATGAC
>JAICZD010000151.1 GCA_025933855.1 Modestobacter sp.
AAGACGACCCTTCTGCGTATCCTCGCAGGCATCGACGCTCCGGACACCGGGAGCGTGGAAGCAGGGCACGGCCTGCGCATCGGCTACTACGCGCAGGAGCACGAGACGATCGACATGGACCGCACCCTGCTGGAGGTGATGAGGTCGGCCGCTCCCGACTCCACCGACACCGAGCTGCGGCGGATCCTCGGCGCCTTCCTCTTCTCCGGCGAGACCGTCGACCAGCGGGCCGGCACGCTGTCCGGCGGCGAGCGGACCCGGCTGGCGATGGCGGCGCTGGTGTGCTCGGCGGCCAACGTGCTGCTGCTGGACGAGCCGACCAACAACCTGGACCCGGCCAGCCGGGAACAGGTGCTCGAGGCGCTGCGCACCTACGCCGGGGCGATCGTGCTGGTCACCCACGACGAGGGCGCGGTGCGGGCACTGAACCCGGACAAGGTGATCCTGCTGCCCGACGGCACCGAGGACACCTGGAGCGAGGACCTCGCCGACCTGGTCGCGCTGGCCTGACTCTCCGGCCCCCTCCGGTCGTGGCCTGAGCTTGCGAAGGGCTCGTGGGAGGGGGTCCTTCTCCGGTGGCCGAGGGCGGGCCGCCGGGTGATCATGGCCTAGGGACGCCGACGTCACCGGGACTACGGCGCCAGGCAACCAGCGGGGCAGCGCTCCGGCGACAGCCGGTGCGCCCACTGGCACGGAGGGGAGTCATGGCCGACTCGAGCACTGCGGACCTGGGCAAGGGCAAGCGCATCACCGGCGGGGATCGCACGACGCTGGCGGACGAGCTGCGCCAGCGGTACGACGGCGGGGAGAGCATCCGCTCGCTCGCCACCTCGACGAACCGGTCCTACGGTTTCGTCCACCGGTTGCTGTCCGAGTCCGGGGCCACGCTCCGCGGTCGGGGAGGCGCGAACCGGAACGCCAAGAAGTCCGCGTGACGGCGGGGGAGCCGACAGCACCGGGAGCGGACCCCGACGGCTGGGTGCGGACGGCCCGCGACGGCGCCGTCCTCACCGTCACGCTGGACCGCGCCGACCAGTTGAACGCCCAGACGCCGGCCACCTGGGCGGCGCTGCGGGCTGTCGGCGAGAGCCTGGACGACGAGGTCCGGGTGGTCGTGGTGACCGGCGCCGGGCGCGCCTTCTCCGCCGGCCTGGACCGCAGCCTGTTCAGCCCGGAGCCGGATGTGCCCGGTGGGCTCGGCGCGCTGGGCGCCCTGACCACCGAGGCGGCGCAGGAGCGGATCCGCGGCTACCAGGCGGGGTTCCGCTGGCTGCGGTCGCCGGGCATCGTGTCGATCGCCGCGGTCCAGGGCCACGCCATCGGCGCGGGCGCGCAGCTGGCCCTGGCCTGCGACCTGCGGGTGCTCACCGAGGACGCCCGGCTGCGGTTGCCGGAGGCGACCCTGGGCCTGGTTCCGGACCTCACCGGCACCAGCACCCTCGTCGAGCTGGTCGGCTACAGCCGGGCGCTGGAGATCTGCCTGACCGGCCGCGCGGTCGGTGCGGCCGAGGCCCTGGCGATGGGGCTGGCCAACGCGGTCGTGCCCGCCGACCGGCTGGCCGGCGCCGTCCGCGAGCTGACCGGCGCGCTGCTGGCGGTGGACGCCGGCGCGAGCCGGGAGACCCTGGCGCTGGTGCGCAGCGCCGTCCGCAACGACCCGGAGAGCCAGGACGCCGCCGAGCGGGCCGCGCAGGTGCGCCGGCTGCAGGTGCTCGCCCCCGGGCGCTGAGCCGCTGGTGCTGAGCCGCTGGTGCTGAGCCGCTGTGCTGAGCCGCTGGTGCTGGCGGCCGGGCGCTGAGCCGGGAACAGCGGCTGCCCCGGCGCGGTTGACTCCTCCGATTACGCCGTTACAAGTCGAACGGCGACGTAGGTGGAGGATGGTCGCCGTGGACGGACCGATGACCTCGATGGCGGCGATGCGCTCGTTCCGGCGCGACCCGTCGGTCACCACCCGGGAGATCCCGAAGGGCACGGTCCGCCGGATCCTGGGCATCGCCCGGCCCTACCGCCGTGAGCTGATCTGCTTCCTGGCGCTGGTGGTGCTCTCCGCCGTCATCGGGGTGATCACGCCGCTGCTGGCCGGCCAGATCATCAACCGGATCGCCGCACTGACCGGCACCGCCGGCGACATCGTGCGGATCGCGCTGCTGATCGCCGGACTGGCGCTGGTGGACGCCGCCGGCTCGCTCGCCCAGCGCTGGTACTCCTCCCGGATCGGCGAGGGCGTCATCTACGACCTGCGCAGCCGGGTCTTCGAGCACGTGCTGCGGATGCCGGTGGCCTTCTTCACCCGCACCCAGACCGGGGCGCTGGTCAGCCGGCTCAACAACGACGTCATCGGCGCCCAGCAGGCGTTCACCTCCACCCTGTCCGGGGTGGTGTCCAACGCGATCGGCCTGGTGCTCACCGCCGGGGTGATGTTCAGCCTGTCCTGGCAGATCACCCTGCTGTCGATCGTGCTGGTGCCGCTGTTCGTCGTGCCGGCCAAGCGGATCGGCAAGCGGCTGCAGGAGATCACCCGCGAGTCCTACGGGCTCAACGCCTCGATGAACGCCACCATGACCGAGCGGTTCAACGTGGCCGGCGCGCTGCTGGTGAAGCTGTTCGGCCGGCCGTCCGCGGAGTCCGAGACCTTCCGCGGCCGCGCCGCCCGGGTGCGGGACATCGGTGTGCTGTCGGCGATGTACGGGCGCACCTTCTTCACCGCGCTGACCCTGGTGGCGGCGCTGGCCACCGCGCTGGTCTACGGCCTGGGCGGGACGCTGGCCTTCGACGGCCAGCTCAGCCCCGGGGACGTCGTGGCACTGGCGCTGCTGCTGTCCCGGCTCTACGGCCCGCTGACCGCGCTGTCCAACGTCCGGGTCGACGTGATGAGCGCGATGGTCAGCTTCGACCGGGTCTTCGAGGTGCTCGACCTCGCGCCGATGATCGCCGAGGCACCCGACGCGGTCGACGTCCCGGCCGGGGACCGGTCCATCGAGTTCGAGCACGTGTCCTTCAGCTACCCGGCCGCCCGGGACGTCTCGCTGGCCTCGCTGGAGGACGTGTCGATCCCCGAGCACGGCGGCTCCACCCCGGTGCTGCGCGACGTCTCCTTCCGCGCCGCACCCGGCGAGCTGGTCGCCCTGGTCGGCCACTCCGGGGCGGGCAAGTCGACGATCGCCAACCTGGTGCCGCGGCTCTACGACGCGACCGGCGGCACCGTGCGGGTCGGCGGGCTCGACGTCCGCCGGGCGACGACCGACTCGCTGCGGGCCGCGATCGGCGTGGTCAGCCAGGACGCCCACCTCTTCCACGACACGATCGCGGCGAACCTGCGCTACGCCCGGCCCGAGGCCACCGACGACGATCTCTGGACGGCGCTCACCGGCGCCCGGATCGCCGACCTGGTCGCCTCGCTGCCCGACGGCCTGGACACCGTGGTCGGCGACCGCGGCTACCGGATGTCCGGCGGGGAGAAGCAGCGGCTGGCCATCGCCCGGGTGCTGCTCAAGGGGCCGGGGATCGTCATCCTGGACGAGGCGACCGCGCACCTGGACAGCGAGTCCGAGGTCGCCGTCCAGCACGCGCTGGACACCGCGCTGACCGGCCGCACCTCGCTGGTGATCGCGCACCGGCTGTCCACCATCCGCAACGCCGACCAGATCCTGGTCGTCGAGGGCGGCCGGATCGTGGAGCGCGGCACCCACGCCGAGCTGCTCGAGCTCGGCGGTTACTACGCCGACCTCTACCGCACCCAGTTCCGCGACGACCGGGTGCCGGACGGCGACGCCCGGAGCGTCGTGCAGGGGGTCTGACCCGCCGGCGACGGGGGGTGGCACGCGCCGGACGGCGGACCACTAGCGTCTCCGCTGACCCATACGCACCACTGCCCGGGAGCACTCCGTTGAGCGCAGGCCATCCGCAGGACACCCAGATCCGGGCGCTGTACGCCCGCTTCCTCGCCGGGTGGAACCAGCGCAGCGGCGTCACGGTGTCCTCCGTCTTCGCCGACGACGGCGACCTGATCGACCTCGACGGCACGATGCGCAGCGGGCGGCTGACCATCGCCGCGGAGATGCGCCGGCTGTTCGCCGAGCACGCCACGCCCAGCTTCGTGGGGATCGTCCGCTCGGTGCGGCCGCTGGCCGACGGCGTCGCCGTGCTGCACGCGGTGGCCGGGATGGTGCCACCGGGTGCCGACGAGCTCGACCCGGCGCTGCACACCGCGCACACCCTGGTCGCGGTGGAGGACGCCGGCCGCTGGAAGATCGCCGTCCTGCAGAGCACCCCGGCCCGGTACGGCGGCCGGGCCGACGCGGTCGCCGCGCTGACCGCGGAGCTGCAGGCCGCGCGGTGAGGGTCCTCGCCGCCGCGGCCGACGTGCTCAGCGAGCTGCGCAGCGACCCGGAGGGGCTGGTGCTGCTCGACGTCCGGTGGGCGCTGGGCGATCCCCGGGGGCGGGAGAACTACCTCGCCGGCCACCTGCCCGGCGCCGTCTACGTCGATCTGGACGCCGAGCTGTCCGGCCCGCCCTCGGCCGTCGAGGGCCGGCATCCGCTCCCGTCGTTACCGGCACTGCAGGCAGCGGCCCGGCGTTGGGGCATCTCCGACGGGTCGCGCATCGTCGTCTACGACGCCGGACCGGGCACGGCCGCCGCGCGCGCCTGGTGGCTGCTGCGCTGGGCGGGCATCTCCGCCGTGCTGCTCCTGGACGGCGGGCTGGCGGCCTGGACCGCGGCCGGCGGGCCGGTCGAGACCGGGGACGTCGTGCCGGTCGCGGGCGACGTGGTGCTCACCGGCGGTGGGATGCCGGTGCTGGACGCCGATGCCGCCGCGGCGCTGCCGGGCACGGGCGGCGTGCTGCTGGACGCCCGGGCCGGTGAGCGGTTCCGTGGCGAGGTCGAGCCGATCGACCCGCGGGCCGGGCACGTGCCGGGTGCGGTGAGCGCACCGACCAGCGGGAACCTGGCCGCCGACGGCACGTTCCTTCCGGTCGCTGTACTGAGCGACCGGTTCGCGTCGCTGGGGGTGCGGGCGGGGGCTCCGGTCGGCGTCTACTGCGGCTCCGGGGTGACGGCCGCGCACGAGGTCGCCGCGCTGGCCGTGGCCGGCATCGACGCGGCGCTGTGGCCCGGCTCGTGGTCGCAGTGGTCGGCCGACCCCGAGCGCCCGGTGGCCACCGGCCCCTGAGAGGGCGCCCGCCGCGCGCTCCTGCGGTGTTGCGTGTGCCCTTGCGGTCGGGCGGCACCCCGGCTGCGGCCGGAACACCGCAGGAGCCGGGCTGGCCCCCGTCACGGGTGTCGGGACAGCGCCTCGTCGTACCGGTCGAGCAGGACGGCGGCGATCCGCCCGTCGGGCAGCAACGGGGCCGTGACGCAATCCGCGCCGGCGCCCTGCAGCTTGTCGGCGAAGTGCCCGGGCGCCAGCAGGTAGGCCGCGACCACGACCCGCCGGGCACCGGCCCGCCGCGCGGCGGCGACGGCCTCGGGCACGGGCGGTTGCGCGGCCGAGCCGTAGCCGGTGGTCACCGGGCCGGCCCAGTCGGCCCGCAGCAGCCGCGCGGTGCCCGCCACATCGGCTCCCGACCGCGGATCGCTGGACCCGGCGGCGGCTAGCACGACGGCGGTGCGCGGGTCGTCCGGGTCGGCGCCGGTGGCCCGCAGCCGGTCGAGCAGCACGGCGGCAAGCCGGGGGTCCGGGCCCAGCGGGCGGGCGGCCCGCGCCGAGTCGTGCGCGGCCACGGCGCCGGCGATGTCGACGTGCACGTGGTACCCGCCGGACAGCAGCAGCGGGACGACGACCGCCGGCGTGCCTGCTTCAGCCAGACCGCGGACGACGTCGACCACGGTGGGCGGCTGGACGTCGACGAAGGCCGCGGTGGTCGCCAGCCCGGGGCGCAGCGCGCGGGCCGCCAGCGCCAGTTCGGCGATCAGCCGCCGCCCGGTCGGGTTGCGGGTGCCGTGCGCGCAGGCGACCAGAACCGGGTCCTTCGTCACAGCGAGCGGAGGACGCCGCCGTCGACCGGCAGCATCACGCCGGTCAGGTAGGAGGCGGCGGGGGACAGCGCGAAGGCCGCGACCCGGCCGAACTCCTCGGGCCGGCCCACCCGCCGCAGCGGAATGCCGGCCTCGGTGCGTGCCCGGGCCGCCTCGGGGTCGCCGGAGGCGGACTCGATCTCGGTGATCCGGTCGGTGGCGATCGTGCCGGGCAGCAGCCCGAGGACACGGATCCCGCGGGGGCCGAGCTCGTCGGCCAGCGCCTTGGCGGTCATCGCCAGCCCGGGCCGCAACCCGTTGGAGATGCCCAGGTGGCGGATCGGCTGGCGCACCGAGGTGGACAGCACCAGCCCGATCGCGGCGCCGTCCCCGAGTGCCGGTACCAGCGCCTTGACCAGCCGGATGGTGCCCAGCAGCACCGAGTCCACCGCGGCCCGCCAGTCCTCCTCGGCGGCCTCCAGCACGCTGCCCGGCGCCGGCCCGCCGACCGAGATCAGCGCTCCGTCGAGCCGGTCGAGCCGCTCCCGCGCCGCCGTCACCAGCGCCTGCGCGGCGTCCGGATCGGCGAGGTCGGCGGCCAGCCCGGTCGCCGCCGGCGCTCCGCCGAGGGAGGCGACGGCGGCGTCCACGGACTCCGGCGAACGGGAGCTGATCAGCACCCGGGCGCCGTCGTCGACCAGGGCCCGGGCGGTCGCGAACCCGAGCCCGCGGCTGGCGCCGGTGAGCAGGTATCCGCGACCACCCAGACCCAGGTCCATCAGCCCTGGCCCGACCCGGCAGCGACCGTCCCGCGCAGCGAGCGGAGCACGTACTGCATGATCCCGCCGTTGCGGTAGTAGCTCGCCTCCCCGGGGGTGTCGATCCGGACGGTGGCGTCGAACTCGGTCGTCCGACCGTCAGAAGCCTCAGCTGTGACGTGCACGGTGCGCGGGACGGTGCCGTCGTTCAGCGCGGTGACGCCGGTGATGGCGAACTCCTCCTCGCCGGTCAGGCCGAGGGACTCCCGGTTCTGGCCCTCGGGGAACTGCAGCGGCAGCACCCCCATGCCGATCAGGTTGGACCGGTGGATGCGCTCGTAGCTCTCGGCGATGACCGCCTTGACGCCCAGCAGCGCCGTCCCCTTGGCCGCCCAGTCGCGGGAGGACCCGGAGCCGTACTCCTTTCCGGCCAGCACGACCAGCGGGATGCCGGCCTCCTGGTAGGCCTGCGAGGCGTCGTAGATGGTCGTCGTCTCGCCGGTCAGCAGGTTCTTGGTGACCCCGCCCTCGGTGCCCGGTGCCAGCAGGTTGCGCAGCCGGATGTTGGCGAAGGTGCCGCGGATCATCACCTCGTGGTTCCCGCGGCGGGAGCCGTAGGAGTTGAAGTCGCGGCGCTCGACGCCGTGCTCGCGCAGGTACTTCCCGGCCGGGCTGTCGAGCTTGATCGAGCCGGCGGGCGAGATGTGGTCGGTGGTCACCGAGTCGCCGAGCACGGCCAGGGTGCGGGCGCCGGTGATGTCCTCGACCGGGGCGGGCTCGGCCGGCATGCCGTCGAAGTACGGGGGCTTGCGGACGTAGGTGCTCTCCTGGTCCCAGGCGAAGGTGTCGCCCTCCGGGGTCGGCAGCGACTTCCACTGCTCGGTCCCGGCGAAGACGTCGGCGTAGTCCTTCGAGAACATCTCTGCCGAGACGGCCTCGTTGATGACCTCCTGCACCTCGTGCGGCGAGGGCCAGATGTCGTGCAGGTACACGTCCTGCCCGTCGCTGTCCTTGCCCAGCGGCTCGGTGGTCA
>JAICZD010000263.1 GCA_025933855.1 Modestobacter sp.
CCTCGTGGTGGCCGCGCTCGAGCTGCAGCCCGGCGTTGGCCAGGTTGACCATCATCTCGGCGCGCAGGTCGCTCTGGTGGTCGAAGGACTCGACCGGGAAGTAGCCGCCCTTGGCCCGGGTCTTGTAGCCCAGGTTCGGTCCACCGTTCTCGCCGGTCAGGGCGCCGGTGTTCCAGGAGCCCTCGATGGCGTCGATGTGGTAGTAGCTCTCGTTGATCGAGGTGTCGTGCCGGATGGAGTCGAAGACGTAGAACTCCGCCTCCGGCCCGAAGTAGGCGGTGTCGGCGATGCCGGAACTGGCCAGGTACGCCTCGGCCTTCTTGGCCACGTTCCGCGGGTCCCGGCTGTAGGCCTCGCGCGTGATCGGGTCGTGGATGAAGAAGTTGACGTTCAGCGTCTTGTAGCTGCGGAACGGGTCGACGTAGGCGCTGCTCGCGTCGGGCAGCAGCAACATGTCGGACTCGTTGATCGCCTGGAAGCCGCGGATCGACGACCCGTCGAACCCGAGGCCGTCGGCGAAGGTGTCCGGACCGAAGGTCTCCGCGGGAATGGTGAAGTGCTGCATGACGCCGGGCAGATCGCAGAACCGGACGTCGACGAACTTCACGTCGTTGTCGCGGATGTAGGCGGTGACCTCGTCGGGACTGGTGAACATCGATCCTCCGGGAGTGGACGTACAGCGCATCCGCACGTTACGAGCGGGGAGTTGCCCCGCGGTGACCCGCGTGTTTCGTCGGTGTGACGTCGCCCCCGCGTGTCGCCGCGGCCCCGTGCACGGCGGGGGCGGAGGGTCCTCTCACTACCCTGGCGGGCATGGCAGCAGAGCCGGCCCCACCCTCTCAGCCGCGCGCCCGCGGCGCAGCGCTGGGGCTGCCCCGGGAGGGGCCGGGCTCGCTGGCCGGCTTCGGGCAGCGGGTCGGCGCCTTCCTGATCGACGCGGTGGCCTCGGCGCTGGTGACCGGGCTGGTGACCGCACCGCAGCCGCCGGGCAACTGGAGCCTGCTCACCTTCGCCGGAATGACCGTCGTCTTCCTCGTCGCGACCGGCCAGACCCCGGGCATGCGGCTGCTCGGCCTGCGGCTGGCACATCCGCAGCAGGGACGGCGGCTGGCGCTGTGGCGTGCCGTCGTCCGGACCGGCCTGCTCGTCCTGCTGGTGCCGGCCCTGGTCGTGGACGGCGACGGCCGCGGCCTGCACGACCGGCTGACCGACACCGCCGTGATCCGGGGCGGGCGCGTCCTCCCCGGCTGAGCACCCAGCACGGTGCACCAGGCAGCCGTGATGCGGGAATGACGCCGCGGTGACGGGCCGGGGGCCACCGTCCCCCCGTGCACCGGCAGTGGCGACCCTCGTAGCCAGCCCTGCACCCCCCGGAGTGCCTTCCCTCAGCAGCCGCTGACGCCCGCCCCCTGACCGCCTTCCTGGCCGTCGCCGGAGTACCACCAGCGCGCTGAACGGAGTCCCCGTGCCACCCGACCCTCCGGCGCAGCTCGGCCGACCGGACAGCCCCGCGCTGCGGGACGGCGAGGTCGACGTCCGGCTGGTACGCCCGGCCGACCTGCTCGACGCGCGCCTCGGTGCACCCGGCTGCACCCTCGACACCGACGACGACGGCGGCCCCGTGCTGGTCGCGCACGGGGACGAGTCGTCACTCGTGCTCCATCTGCCGCCGCAGCACCTCGGCGAGCGGGCGTGGCAGGAGGGGACGACGCCCGGCGACGTGTCCGCGCACCGCGCCGCCGCCCCCACCCGGCTGGTGTTCGCGCTGCCCGACGCGGCCCGGATCCGGCTCACGCTCGCCGACGTCCTCGCCGCCCTGCCGGCGCTGCCGCTGCGGGTCGCCGCGGCGGCGACCGCCGTGCCGGAGGACGGCGGGCAACAGGCGTGGGCCGGCCCGCTGCTGGGCCCGGACCGGCGCCGTGTCCTGGAGCAGAACGGTTCGGTTCCGCTCACCGACCTGGTGCGCGGAGCCGTCTGGCCCACCGCACCGGCCCCGACGGCGCTGCCGGGGACAGCCGCCGGGGTGCTCGCGCACGCGGCGGCTGCCCGGCTGGTGCGGGGCCACACCCGCCAGGACGCGCCCGGTACGCCCGCACTGGCGCTGCGGGCCGGCCGAGGCGGTCCGGCAGCGCTCGCGCGCCCGGAACCGGCCCGGGACCCCGGCCCCGGGCACCTCCCGGTCGGGCCGGGTGCGCCGGCGGACGCCGAGACCGCCATCGAGGCGCCCTACCGGCTGACCGTCTCACCGAGCGTCCACGGCGCGTTCCGGCACGACGCCGAGCCGGTCACCGCAGCCCGCGACGCCGGCCGGGTCGAGCTGTGGCGCACGCACCTGACCGTGCGCACCGTCGATCCGGACGGGACCTTCACCGGGCACGACGACGGGGACGACGTCCAGCGGATCGTCCGGGCGGTGTGGAGCCGCGACCTGGACCCGCTGGACGCCGGGGCCACCGCGGATCCCGCACCGCTGCACCCCCAGTCCCTCGTTCCGGCGCACCGGCGGTCGATCGTCCGGCAGACCTCCGACCAGCGCCTGCCCGCACCGCCCCGGCCGCTGCGGGTGCGGTCCCTCGCGCTGTCCAGCCTCGGTGCCTGGATCGACTGGGCCGGCACCTGGGAGTCCACCGAGGTCACCCCCGGCAGCACCGCCCTGGCCCCGCCCGTCGACAGCTACCGGCACCAGGCCGTCATGGGCCGTGACTCCTACGTCCGGGTCACCGAGCCCGGCTTCCTGTTCCCGTTCGGGCACCGCGCCGTCTGGGTGACCGTCTCCGAGCGGAAGGTGCTGAACCGGGACCAGGGCGTCGCCTACCTCTGGCGGCGGAACTTCATCATCGTCGGTCAGCCCACCCGCAGCTACGACGGCCACGACACCCCGCTGGGCCAGGTGACGCTGGAACCGCTGGTGACGCCGGACCTCGATCCCGTGCCGAACCTCACGGTGCCGTTCGTGCCCACCCAGGGCACCGTGCCGTTCCCCTTCTCCCTCGTGTCGCTGGACCAGGCGGGAGACCGGGTGACCTTCTCCGCTCCGCTGCTGTTCGTCTCCGACGGCGCGGTCGTCGAGTTCGGGGAGTCGATCGACGACGAGGTGCGGGAGAAGTACGCCGACGTCGACAGCATTCCGGGCCGGGGCCAGCGGGTGACGGTCGCCCGGTCGGCGACGCCTGGGGACACCGCAGTCGAGGCGACCAGACTGCGGTTCACCGGAGCCGTCGACCGCGCGCAGCGGACCTCCCGGCCGTGGCTGGTCGGGGTGGCCGCCACCGTGCCGTCGATGCGCCACCTCGCTCCGCAGTCACCCGCCGTCGAGCTGGTCTACGCCCCGCCGTACCTGGCCGCCGACGCCGCCGGCTTCGGCGCGGGCAACCCCGGGCAGGTGTTCCTGGCGCTCGCCGGCACGCCGCCGGTGATGGACTTCAGCAGCGGTTCGGAACGCTCCGGCGGGTTCCTCACGCCCAACCTCGCGGTGCGGGCGCTGTCCCGGTCGCTGGGTGCGGTCGGTGAGAACGGAAGCGGGCCGGACTCCGGGCTGGCCGCCGGGGAGTTCCGGCCGGCGCGCTTCCTCGACGGCGTCCTGCCCAAGCTGTTCGGGCTGTTCTCGCTGGTCGAGCTGCTGGAGGCGGCGGGCGTACCGCTGGACAAGGCACCGGCCTTCGTGACCGAGGCCCTGGACGCGGTGAGCGCGCTGGTCAGCGAGGCCGACCGGCTCCGCGCCGCCGCGACGCAGGTCGGCCCCCGGCTCGTCGAGGAGGCGGCGCGCGCCGCGCACGAGGGCGCCCGGGCCGGCGTGGAGGCCACCCGGGTGCAGCTCGAGGAGGCGTTGACACCGCTGCTGGGCACCCTCGACGTCCTGGTCGACCGGCTCGGCGAGCTGCCGGGCTCGGCCGACCCGGACGGCGCCGTCGCCGCCGTCCGCGCGGCACTCGGCGAGGTCGCCACTGCGCTGGACCTGCTCCTGGCCCGGCTGGGCGCGCCGCAGCTGCCCGCGGCGGTGCGGGCGTCCCTGCAGCGCCCGGCGCTGGCCCTGGCCCGGCTCGCCCGGGCGGAGGAGA
>JAICZD010000008.1 GCA_025933855.1 Modestobacter sp.
GCCGATCGACACGAGCGTGGCGATGGCGATCTCCTCGACGGCCCGCAGGTCCTCGACGGCCCGGGCTTCCGCGATGACATCCAGAGTGATCACGGCATTCTCATCGGCAGTCCCTCGCCCGACCCTGACCGGCCCCCTCCGGCGTCATCGCGCCCAACCCATCCGCCCCTCCTGCCCGTCGAGACCCTCGGCTCGGTTGGCCGGGGCGGGTTCGGGGCACGACGGAGATCATGTGGCTCTTCCTGACCCGACGTTTCCGCACCTGGGTGCTCCTGACCGTGCTGGTCCCGCTCGCCAGCGGTCTGCTGCGGCGGGCCGGTCGGACCCTCGAACGGCGCAACGGCCCCACCGCGGTGAGCAACGGCCTGCTCAAGGCCGGCGACCTCGGCGACCGGGCCCGGGCCACGCTCCGCGGCGGGCGCGGCAGGCGCAGCGGACGCGGCGGAGGCCGCTGACACCGGCCCGGCACTCCCCCGTCATCCGGGCACGGGATGCTGGACCCCACCAGCGACCCTAAGGACGACGTGGAACCGAACGACGCACCCCTGCTCGAGCAACGCCCGGCGAACGGCGAGACCCGCGGCATCGCCCTGTTCTGCCACGGCGGCGCGGCAACCAAAGCAGTGGCCCCCAAGGAGCGGGCCCTCTCCCTGGTCCGGATGCGGGCGTTCGAGCAGTTCGTGCACCGAGCCACCGCCGACCGCGGCATCGCCACCGCCCTGGTCCGCTATCGGGTGGCGGGCTGGAACGGGGAGGCCGCCGACGCCTACCAGGACGTCCGCTGGGCGATCGCCGAGCTGCGCGACCAGCACGGCTCGGACGTGCCGATCATCCTGGTCGGGCACTCCATGGGCGGTCGCGCGGTCCTGCGCGCCGGCGGGGAGCGCCAGGTCACCGCGGTCTGCGCGCTCGCGCCGTGGACGCCGCCGGGAGAGCCGATTATGCACCTGCGGGACCAGACCGTGGTCATCCTGCACGGCCGGGCCGACCGCTGGGTGCCCGCCCGGCTGTCCCAGGAGTTCGCCGTGCGCGCCCGCCGCTCCGGCGCCCGGGTGGCCCGGTTCACCATCGACGGTGGGCACAGCATGCTTCGCCGCGCCCACCGCTGGCACACCTTCGCCACCGACGTCGTCCTCGCCGGAGCCGGGCTCGAGCCGATGCGGTCCGATGTCGCGCAGGCGCTGCAGCAGCCCTCCCCCGAGGGGCTCGCGGTGCCGCTGTAGGCGCCCGGCCCGGGGGCGCCGAGCGACCCCGCCCCGCCCGTTACCCAGCGTGGACCGGGTGACACGGTCGCAGCGCCGGTCGGTGGTCGTCGTCGGGTACGTCTTCGCCGCGGTGATGCTCGGCGGCACGGCGCCCTCGCCGCTGTACCGGTTCTACGTCCGGTCGCTGGGCCTCTCCGCGCTGGCGGATGGACGCCGGCCACGCCACGCTGATCGGCCTGGCCCTTCCTCCCGGTCGGTGCCGGGCTGGTGGTCGGGGCGCTCGCGAAGTCGTCGCTCTCGCTGTTGCCTCGTCGCCGCCGTCGTGGGTGGGACGGGGATCGGCTTCGGTCAGCCGGCCGGCGGCGGGTCGTCGGCCAGCCGGGACCACAGCAGCTCGTCGTGCTTCATCCCGTCGCCGTAGCGGAACGACCGGCGCAGCCGGCCCTCACGGGTGAACCCGGCCTTGGCTGCGACCCGGGCCGAGCCGGTGTTCTCCACCGCATGCAGCAGCTCGATCCGGTCCACCGGCAACGCGCCGAACGCCCACCGCCACACGGCCACCACCGCGGCGACGGCCACCCCACGACCCCGGGCCGCCGGCGCCGTCCAGTAGCCGATCTCCGCGTCGCCCTGCACCGGGTCGATCGAGTGCAGCGAGACCGAGCCGGCCAGCTCGCCCCGGACGCAGACGGCGAAGGAGGCGTGGTCGCCGGCGCTCCAGTCCATCCGCCGGGCCAGCATCACCCGGACGTCCTCGAACGAGGCCGAGCCCGCGCCGTTCCACAACCGGATCTCCGGGTCCTGCAGCACGGCCCAGACCGCCGGGGCGTCCTCGTTCCGCCACGGCCGGAGCAGCAGGTCGCCCGCAGACAGCTCGAACGGCTCCATGCCGGCGATCGTGTCAGCCGGCGGGTGGCCAGGTCAGGGGCCGGGGGATTCGATCTCGGTCCGCGTCCCCGGCGGGGCGTCCACCAGCCGGTCGGCCAGGCCGGCGGCGTCCAGCGAGGCCCGGACGTCGTCCCGCCCCTCGCTGAAGTGCGCCCAGGAGTCGACGTGCACCACGACGACCCGCCGGGCGCCCAGCCGGCGGACCGCCTCGGCGGCATCGGCGGCGGTCAGCGTGAGCGGCGCCCCGTCGAACAGCGCGGTGCGCGCCGCCCCGGCGAAGAGCACGGCGACGTCGACGTCGGGAAACGCCGCGACGACGGCGTCCACGCATTCCAGCGAGGCGTTGTCGCCGCTGACGTAGACGCTGGGCACCCCGGCACCGTGCAGCACGAATCCGGTCACCGGCCCGGCCAGCCGTTCGGCACCCTCGGGGCCGTGCCGCGCCGGCACCCCGGTGACCGCGACGGCGCCGACGTCCACCGTCTCGCCGGTCCCCAGCGCCCGCGCCGACCCGCCGAGCCGTTCGGCCGCCAGGGCGGTGGTGAGCACCACCGGTGCCTGCGCCAGGGCGGCGCGCCCGGCGGTGTCCAGGTTGTCGGGGTGCTGGTCGTGGCTGAGCAGGACGGCGTCCACCGGGCCGAGGTCGGCGGCGGTGAGCGCCGCCGGCGCCGTCTTGGTCAGCACCCGGCCGCCGCCGAGCGGATAGTCCCCCGGCGGGTCGAAGGTGGGGTCGACCAGCAGCCGGACGCCGCCCAGCTCGAGCAGCGCGGTGGGGCCTCCGGTCAGCGTGACGGCGAGGGGCATGGGAACACCGTGCCATGTCACGCCGGCAGCGTCAGGCCGGCAGCGGCACCGAGACGCCGATGCCGCCCCTGGTCTGCGCGCCGAAGCGGGCGATCTCGGCATCCAGGTCCAGCGGGCGGGTGGTCGCGCCGGCCGCCTGGATGTCAGGGGTGATCAGGTCGGCGGGCAGCAGCCAGGAGACCTCGAACTCGATGCCGTCGGGGTCCGCGGCGTAGAGCGCCTTGGTGGTGGCGTGGTCGGAGGCTCCGACGAGCGCGCCGGCGTCCTGCAGGGCGCCGCGGATGCGGGCCAGCTCGGCGAGGGTGTCGACCTCCCAGGCCAGGTGGTACAGGCCCACGGTGCGCCGCCCCGCCTCGGAGGGGCCCGCACCGGCGCCGACGGCGAACAGGCCCAGGTCGTGGTCGTTGGTCGAGCCCTCGGCCTGCAGGAACACCGCCTTGCCGGGCATCTCGACCTTGACCCGGAAGCCCAGCACGTCGCGGTAGAACGCGGTGCTGCGGTCGACGTCGCGGACGAACAGGACGGCGTGGTTGAGGCGCTGCACGGGCATGGAGAGCTCCTGGGGCAGTTGTCGGCGGGTCGACGGGTACAACTTACATGAACTCTCAAGCATTCCGGGGCGACTTCGCGCCGGACGTCGTCGTCCGGCTGGCCGGCCCGCTGCGGTTCCTGCTCCGGCCCCGGGACCGGGCGGCCGGCGAGCGCCGGCTGCGGTTCGATGCCGATGCGACCGTGGGCCACGTGGTGCGGGCGGCCGGGGTGCCGCTGACCGAGGTGGGCGAGCTGCGGCTCGACGGCGGCACCGCCCGGCCGGCGGACCGGCCCGCCCCCGGCAGCGTGCTGGACGTCGCGCCGGTCACCCGACCGGAGCCCGTGCCCGCCGGCGGCTTCCTGCTCGACGTCGGGCTGGGCTCGCTGGCCCGGCGGCTGCGGTTGCTCGGCCTGGACGCCGCGTGGTCACCGGAGGCCCGGGCTCCGTCCGCCGACGACGCCGACCTGGTGGCCCAGGCGGTCGCGGAGGACCGGGTGCTGCTCACCCAGGACCGCGGGCTGCTGATGCGGCGCGCGCTCCCCCGCGGCGCCCTGGTCCGCGGCTCCGGCACCGCGGACCAGCTCGCCGACGTGCTGGACCGGTTCGCCCCCGCACTCGCTCCGCTCACCCGGTGCACCGCCTGCGGTGCCGAGCTGGCCCCCGCTCCCAAGGCGGAGGTCGCCGACCGGCTGCAACCGGGCACCCGGCAGGGCTACCAGGACTTCTCCCGCTGCACCCGGTGCGGCCGCGTGTACTGGCGCGGCGCGCACGCGCCGCGGATCGACGCGCTCGTGCGGACGGCGTCGGAGGGCCGTGGTCTGATCGTCGGGTGAGCGCCCCGATCGCCGTCCGCGCGGCCACCCGGGCCGACGTGCCCCGGCTGGCCGCGACGCTCGCGGCCGCCTACCGCGACTACCGGTGGACGTCGTGGGCCTTCCCCGAGGACGGGCGCGCCCAGCGCCTGCACCGCTGGGCCGAGGTGTGCGCCGGGCTGGCCGGCGTGGACGCCGGGACGACGTGGGTCACCGACGACTGCGCCGCCGTCGCCGCCTGGAGCGCTCCGGGTGCTGCCGCCCCGGCCGCGGACCTGCAGGCCGTGCTCGACCGGGACCTGCCCAAGGCCTTCGGCTCCCGGCACCGGGTGGTGCTGGCCAGCGAGGCACTGGCCGCCCAGGGCAAGCCGGAGGAACCGCACTGGTGGCTGGCCGCGGTGGGCGCCCGCCCGGCCGACCGGCACGCCGGACGGGGGGCCGCCGTCCTGCAGCCGGTGCTGGCGCGCTGCGACGCCGAGGGCGTCCCGGCCGCGCTCAGCACGTACACCTCCACGGCCGTCCGCTGGTTCCAGCGGGCCGGCTTCGCGGTCACCCACGCCACCCGGACGGCGGTCGACCACGAGCTGCCGGTCTGGACGATGGTCCGACGGCCCCGCCGGACGGCGTGACCCCGCGGGCTGCTGAGGATGGCCGGCCACCGCGACCGATGAGAACCGGCGCCGGCCGTCGTCCCAAGGACGAAACCACCACCGACCGACCCGAGGAGCATGCGATGGGCGCGATCACCGTGCACGAGTTCACCACCGTCGACGGGGTGGTCGACACACCCAGGTGGACGATGGACTACGGGTTCCCCGACGACCTGGCCGCCTCCATCGGCGCGCTCACCGGCTCGGCGTCGGGCATCCTGCTGGGCCGCAGCACGTTCGAGATGTTCGCGCCGGCCTGGTCGACCCGGACGGTCGAGGACGACCCCGGCGCCCCCTTCTTCAACGACACCGGCAAGTACGTGGTGAGCTCCACCCTTGCCGACGCCGAGGCCGTCTGGCGCAACTCCACGGTGCTCGGCGGGTACGACGCCGACCGGATCCGGGCGCTCAAGGACGAGGTGGACGGCGACCTGTACGTCAGCGGCAGCGCCACCCTCGTCCGCGCGATGCTCGCCGACGGCCTGGTCGACGAGCTGCACCTGTACGTGTACCCGGTGGCGGTGGGGGCGGGGATCCGGCTGTTCCCGGAGGGGACGTCCCAGCGGCTCGCGCTGCTGGGCGCCCAGCCGCTCAGCAACGGGGTGGTGCACCTGACCTACGGCCCGGCGCCGGCTGCCGGCTGACCGGGGACGTGCGGTCCCCGGCTCCCATCGTCCAGGCTGTCGGCCATGGAGATCTCCGGAGCGCGGATCTGGATCACCGGGGCCTCGTCCGGGATCGGCGCCGCGCTGGCCCGGGAGCTGGCCGACCGGGGGGCGCGGGTCGCCGTCAGTGCCCGCAACGAGCAGCGACTCGGGGAGGTGGCGGCCGGCCGGATGACCGTCGTCCCGGTGGACGTGACCGACCGGGCTGCGACGGTCGCCGCCGGTGCGGCGGTGCGCGCCGCGCTGGGCGGGCTGGACGTCGCCGTCCTCAACGCCGGCACCTGGTCGCGGTTCCACGTGGAACCCTGGAACTCCCAGGCGTTCGCCGACCACCTGCAGACCAACGTGATGGGGACGGTGCACTCGCTGGAGGCCGTCGTCCCGGCGATGCTGGCGCAGGGCTCCGGCCGCATCGTCGGGATGGCCTCGGTCGCGGGCTACCGCGGGCTGCCTGGCTCGGAGGCCTACGGCGCCGGCAAGGCCGCCCTGCTGAACCTGTTCGAGGCGCTGCGCGGGTCGCTGGGGGTGCGCGGCGTCGTCGTCCAGACGGTCAGCCCGGGCTTCGTGCGCACGCCGATGACCGACCGCAACCGCTTTCCGATGCCCTTCATGGTGGAACCGGAGGAGGCCGCCCGCGCCATCGCCGACGGCATCGCCCGGGACAAGGCCGAGATGGTCTTCCCGGCGCCGATGATGCTGGCGATGAAGGTGGCGCGGCTGGTGCCGGTACGGGCCTGGACGGCGCTGACCGCCACGCTGGCCCGCCGGGGCCTGCACGGCGGCCCCAGCCGCCGTGCAGGCTGAGCCGACTAGGTCCTCGGTCCGCCGGCGACGTAGATGACCTGGCCGGAGACGAACCCGGCGCCCTCGCTGACCAGGAAGGACGCGGTGTGCGCGATGTCCTCGGGCTGGCCGACCCGGGCGACCGGGATCTGCTTGGCGGCCATCTCCTTGAACTGCTCGAACGGCACGCCGACCCGCTGGGCCGTCTGCGCGGTCATCTCCGTCTCGATGAAACCGGGGGCGATGGCATTGGCGGTCACGTTGTAGCGGCCCAGCTCGATGGCCAGCGTCTTGGTGAAGCCCTGCATGCCGGCCTTGGCGGCGGAGTAGTTGACCTGGCCGCGGTTGCCCAGCGCCGAGACGCTGGACAGGTTCACGATCCGGCCGAACTCGGCCTGGACCATGTACTTCTGGGCCGCGCGGCTCATCAGGAAGGCCCCGCGCAGGTGCACGTCCATGACCGAGTCCCAGTCCGCGACGGTCATCTTGAACAGCAGGTTGTCCCGGGTGATGCCGGCGTTGTTCACCAGCACGGTCGGCGCCCCCAGCTCCTGGGCCACCCGGTCGACGGCCGCGGTCACCGAGTCCTCGTCGGCCACGTTCGCGCCCACGGCGAGCGCCTCACCACCGGCGCGCTGGATGTCCTCGACGGTGCCCTTGCAGGCCGCCTCCTCCAGGTCCAGCACCGCGACCTGCATCCCGTCCTGGGCGAACCGCCTCGCGATCGCGGCGCCGATGCCCCGCGCCGCGCCGGTGACGATCGCCGTCCTCTGCTGTGCCACTGCATCTCCTCGTCGAGTCCTCAGGTGCCCGCAGCGGCATGATCGGCCGCCGCGGACGGTGTCGTTCCCCGGCTGCATCTCACCAGGTGACCTCCGGCAGCCTCCGGGTGCCCGGCCCCGACACCCCGGCGGGAGCCGGACCCGGCGCCACACCCGCCCCTCTCGCAAAGCGTCGGACCCCCGGTGCAGCCTGGTCGGCATGGCAGACCACACGCCTCCCGAGAAATCCGCTGACCGGGCTCCGCTGCCCGGCAGCACCCGCCGTCCGGTGGCCGCGGCGCAGGCCGCCGGCGCCCTCCCCGGCAGCGACCCGCTGGAGGTCACGCTCGTGCTCCGCCGGCGGACCGAGCTGCCCGACGACGACGTCCGCCGGGCGCCGCTGGGCCGCGCCGAGTTCGCCGCCGCGCACGGCGCCGACCCGGCCGACGCCGAGGCGGTCACCGCGGCGCTGACCGCGGAGGGGCTGCGGGTGACGGCGGTCGACCTGCCCTCCCGGCGGGTGCAGGTCGCCGGCGACGTGGCCACCTTCGCCCGGGTCTTCGGCGTGGACCTGCAGCGGGTGCGGTCCCCCGACCCGGTGGCCGGCGGGATGGTCGCGCACCGCCAGCGCTCCGGAGAGCTCGCGGTGCCCGCGGTCCTGCGGGACGTCGTCACCGCCGTCCTGGGGCTGGACGACCGGCCGCAGGCGCGGGCCCAGTTCCGCCCGGCGGCCGCGGTCGCGACCACGTTCACCCCGCTGGACCTCGGCCGGGTCTACCGGTTCCCGGCCCGGACCGACGGCACCGGGCAGACGCTGGCGATCCTGGAGCTCGGCGGCGGCTTCACCGAGGCCGACCTGGACGCCTACTGGACCACGATCGGGCTCTCCGACCCGCCCACGGTCACCACCGTCGGGGTGGACGGCGCGTCCAACGCCCCCGAGGGACATCCGAACGGCGCCGACGGCGAGGTGCTGCTGGACATCGAGGTCGCCGGCGCGCTCTCCCCGGGCGCAGACCTGGTCGTCTACTTCGCCCCGAACACCGACCGCGGGTTCCTCGACGCGCTGAGCACCGCCGTGCACGCCGACCCGACACCGACCGCGGTGAGCATCAGCTGGGGTCAGAACGAGGACGAGTGGACGGCGCAGGCCCGCACCGCGATGGACGACGCGATGGCCGACGCCGCCGCACTGGGGGTGACGGTCTGCGCGGCCGCCGGTGACGACGGCAGCACCGACAACGCCACCGACGGTCAGGCGCACGTCGACTTCCCCGCCTCCAGCCCGCACGCGCTGGCCTGCGGCGGCACCACGCTGCACGCCGAGCCGGCCACCGGGGTGGTGCGCAGCGAGACGGTCTGGCACTCCGGCACGGGATCGGGTGGCACCGGCGGCGGGGTGAGCGCGGTCTTCTCCGTCCCCAGCTGGCAGCAGAGCGTCGACGTGCCCGGCGACGCGGACACCGGCCGCCCCGGGCGGGGCGTACCGGACGTCGCGGCCGACGCCGACCCCGCGACCGGCTACCAGGTCCGGGTCGACGGCCGGGACATGGTCATCGGCGGCACCAGCGCGGTCTCCCCGCTCTGGTCGGCGCTGACCTGCCGGCTGGCCGAGGCGCTCGGGCGACGGCCGGGGCTGCTGCAGCCGCTGCTCTACGCCGGGGTGTCCGCCGGGGAGGTGCCCGCCGGGTTCCGCGACGTCACCAGCGGCGGGAACGGCGCCTACGCGGCCCGTTCCGGCTGGGACCCGTGCACCGGGCTGGGCGTGCCCGACGGGGAGGCGCTGCTCGAGCGGCTCCGCGCCGCCCTGACCTGATCCCCCGCGCAGGCGGGGGTGCTTCAGGCGTCGGCCCAGGAGTCGACGACCGAGACGTCGAGCGGGAAGTCGACCGGAAAGGAGCCGAACAGCAGCCGGCCGGCCTCCGCCGCCGCGCTGCGCACCGCGGCGGTGACGTCGTCGGCCAGCTCCGCCGGCGTGTGCACGACCACCTCGTCGTGCAGGAAGAACACCAGGTGCGGGCGGTCGGCCGGCGTGCTGCCCGGGCTCCGGGCGCTGCCCAGCCGCCACAGCCGGTTGCGCAGGTCGGCCAGCCAGCACAGGGCCCACTCCGCGCCGGTGCCCTGCACCACGAAGTTGCGGGTGAACCGCCCCCAGGCCCGTCGGTGGCGGGCCTGGTCCTCGGCCGAGCCGCCCTCCGCCGACGGCCCGGTCGGAACCGGCGACCCCCGGCCCAGCAGGGTGTGCACCACCTCACCGCGCTCCCCGGCGCGGGCGGCGGCCTCCACCAGCCCGACCGCCCGGGGATAGCGCCGGCTCATCCGGGTCACCATGCGGCCGCTCTCGCCGCGGGTGCCGCCGTACATGGCGCCGAGCATGCCGACCTTGGCGTCGGCGCGGGTCGCCACCGCACCGCTGTCGACCATGCCCTGGTACAGGTCCCTGGCCCGCGCCGCCTCCGCCATCGCCGTGTCGGCGCTCATCGCGGCGAGCACCCGGGGCTCCAGCTGGGCGACGTCGGCGACCACGAACCGCCAGCCCTCGTCGGCGACCACCGCCGGCCGCAGCTGCGCGGGCACCGAGAGCGCCCCGCCGCCGGTGGACGCCCAGCGACCGGTCACCACACCGCCGGGCAGGAAGTAGGGGCGGAACCGGCCGTCGCGCACCCAGCTGTCCAGCCAGCTCCAGCCGTTGGCCTGGAACAGCCGCAACAGCTTCTTGTACTCCAGCAGCGGCGCGACACCCGGGTGGTCGAGCTGCTCCAGCGTCCAGGAGCGGGTGTCGGTCACCGCCAGCCCGGCCGCCTGCAGCGCGCGGAGCAGCTCCCCGGGTGAGTCCGGGTTCAGCTGCGGAGCGCCGAGTGCGGCCCGGATGGCCGGCAGCAGGCTCTCCAGCGCGGCCGGTCGCTGACCCGCCCCGGGCCGCGGCCCGAGCAGCTCGGTCAGCAGCCGGTCGTGGACGTCGGCGCGCCAGGGCAGCCCCGCCCAGGTCATCTCGGCGGCAGCGAGGGCGCCGGAGGACTCGGCCGCCAGCAGCAGCGCCAGCCGCCCCCGCCGGGCAGAGGCGACCAGCGCCGCCTGCTGCCGGTCGTGCTCGGCCGCCGGGTCGAGGGTGTCCGCCGGGTCGTCCAGCTCGAAGAGCGCGGGTTCGGACGCGGTGACCGGCCGCAGCGCGTCCCATGATCCGGCCTCGGCGCCGACCAGGTGGAACGGGTCGACGAACGGCGAGCGGCGGAGCACGGCGTGAGCCAGGCGCAGGTCGGTGCAGCGCTCGACCCGGACGCCGGCCCGCAGCAGCGCCGGATACCAGCGGGTGGTGTCGTTCCAGACCCAGCGCGGGTGGTCCGGCTCGCGCGTGGCGACGAAGCCGGGGAGCTGCCGCGCCGGGATCCGGCTCACCTCGGCGACCGACCCGTCGTCGGCCAGCGCCCGTGCCTCGACCGTGTCCCCGCCCCGGCGGACGAGGAGGACCCGGGTCACCGCCGCAGTGTTCCGCACCGGTCCGACGGCTTCGGCCCCCGACCGGCGGTTCAGGCCCCCGACCAGGCGGCGTCGAAGAAGCCGAGCTCCAGCTCCATCGCGCGGCGGTAGGCCCGGTGCACCGCCGGGGCGTCGGCCGCCGCGTCGAGCAGCTTCTCCAGCGTGCCGGCCAGCGCCTCGAACGACGGGTCGGCGTAGCTGGTGACCCAGTCGGTGTAGTCGCCGTCCGGCACTCCCCGGTCGGCCAGCGACCGCCCGAGGTGCGCGTACAGCCGCATGCAGGGGGTCATCGCCGCGCAGGTCAGTGCCACGCCGCCGAGGGCCGCGGTGGCCAGCAGGAAGTCGGTGTAGGCCAGGGTCGCCGGCAGCGGCTGGACGCCGGTCAGGTCGATCCCCCACCGGGCGGCGTAGGAGCCGTGCAGCCGCAGCTCCTCGCGCACCCCGGCCAGCAGGTCGGCGAAGGCGTCGAGGCCGGCCCGGTCGGCGCTGTGCGCCACGCCGAGCGCGTAGCCGCGGGCGAAGGACTCCAGGAAGAAGGCGTCCTGGGCGACGTAGCCGGCGAACCGCTCGCGGGGCAGCGTTCCGTCGGCGATGCCGGTGACGAACGGATGGGCCAGCGCCGCCGCGGCCAGGTCGGCGTTCTCCGCCCACAGGCGGCCAGCGAGGCTCACGCCGTCCCCAGCGCCATGTCCCAGAACGCCGTCTCCGCGGCGACGAGCTCGAGGAAGACCGCATCGTCGGCGCACCCTCCGGCGTCCGCCGCCGACTCCAGCCCGGCCACGTACCCGGCGAACCCAGGGGTGGTCCAGTGCTCGACGAACTCCCGGTAGGCCGGGCCGCCCGGGAGCGCCTGCGACCAGGCGTCCAGATAGCTGCGCTCGATCGTCCACAGCGCCACCAGGGCGGTGCCGGCGTCGGCGGAATCCAGCCGGTCCAGCAGCGCCGCGTAGGCCCGGGTGGCCGGCAGCGCCGCAGCGGTGAGGTCCAGCCCGCGGGCTCCCGCCTGCTCCTCGAACCAGTCCAGCTCGGCCACCAGCGAGCCGAGCCCGGCGGCGAGGACCGCCTGCGCCGGCCGCGGCGCCCGGGCCAGCAGCCGGGCCTGGAAGCGCAGCAGGTCGGCGACGAACCGGGCGTCCTGCACCAGCCAGGTGTCGAAGGCGGCGACCGGGACCGACCCGTCGCGCACTCCGGTCAGGAACGGGTGCCCGGTGGCTGCGCGCCACGCCCCGGCGTGGCGCTGCAGGAGTTCGGCGACGGGCACGGAGCGGAACTCTACGAGGCGGCCTACAGTGTCCTCGTCATGGCTGGAGGCCATGTGCGGGAGCTCGGAGGACCGGGCTGAGAGGGCGGCTGACCACGCCGCCGACCGCTGGAACCTGACCGGGTAATGCCGGCGTAGGGAGATCCCCGTGGCCACCTTCGATACCGCCACCTCCGACACCGTCGCCCCCCGCAGCGCGGACGCACCGCTCACCCTGGCCGAGCCGCCGGCCCGCACGCTGGGCCTGCGCGACTCCCTCGGGCTCTGGGGCAACCTGGGCATCAGCCTGCTGCTGCCGGTGGCCGCGGTCTACGTCGTGCTGCCCGGCCGGTCGCTGTCGGTCACGATCGCCGCGATCGTCGTCGGCGCGGTCATCGGCTCGGTGCTGCTCGGTCTGGCCGCCGCGGCCGGCGCCCGGGAGCGCGTGCCGGCGATGGTGCTGCTGCGCGGCCTGCTCGGCCGGCGCACCTCCTACCTGCCCACGGTGCTGAACCTGGTGCAGTGCATCGGCTGGGCCACCTTCGAGATCGTGATCATCGCCGAGGCGGCGTCCCGCGCGCTGGGCGCGCCCCGCTGGCCGTTCGTGCTGGCCGCCGGGGGGCTGGCCACCGCGATGGCCTTGCGCCCGTTGGGCGTGGTGCGGCTGCTGTCCCGCTACGCGGTGTGGGCGGCACTGGCCGCGATCGTCTACCTGTTCGTCCAGGTGCTCTCCCAGCCGCTGCCGCCGATCACCGACGGTGCCGGGACGTCGTTCTGGACGGCCGCCGACATCGTCATCGCCCTGCCGATCTCCTGGTTCCCGCTGGCCGCGGACTACACCCGGCACAACCGCACCGGCCGGGGCGCCTTCACCGGCGCGACCGTCGGCTACGGCATCGCGACCGTCGCGATGTTCACCCTCGGGGTGCTCGCGCTGGCCGCCTACGGCAGCTCCGGGCTGGACGTCGTCGACGCCCTGCTGGCCGTGCCGCTGGGCGCCCTCGCCGTCCTGGTGCTGATCGCCGTGGAGCTGGACGAGGCGTTCGCCAACCTGTACTCCACCGCGGTGTCGGCGCAGAACGTGGTCGCCCGGCTGGACCGCCGGGTGCTGGCGCTGGTCGTCGGTGCCGCCGCCACCGTGCTGGCGCTGGCCTTCGACATCACCTCCTACGAGCCCTTCCTGTTCCTCATCGGCGCGGTCTTCGTCCCGCTGGTCGGGGTCTTCGTGGTGGCGTACTGGGTGCTGCCGACCGGCCACTGGAACACCTCGGACACCGCGCCCGCCCGGCCGCTGCTCCTGCTGCCGTGGCTGGCCGGGTTCGTCGGCTACCAGCTGACCCTGCCCACCTACTTCGCCGGGCAGGGTGCCGGGTGGACGGCGTGGTGGACCGCCCGGCAGTCCGACCTGGGCATCGACCCGGCCAACGGGTGGTCGGCGTCGCTGGTCAGCCTGACCGTCGCCGGCGTCCTCACCGCCCTGGTCGTGCTGCCCGGCGCGGTGCGCGCCCGCCGGTCGGCATGAGCCTCGGCCGGCTGCACGTCCTCACCGACGCCCGCGGCGGGCCGCCGGCGCTCGACGCCGTCGCCGCCGCGCTGGCCGCCGGCGCACCGGTCGTGCAGGTGCGGGCCAAGGGCTGCACCGACCGGGAGATCTACGAATTCGCCCGGGCGGTGCTCTCGCTGTGCCGCTCCGCCGGAGCGACCTGCCTGGTCGACGACCGGGTCGACATCGCCCTGGCGGTCGGCGCCGACGGCACCCACCTGGGCGCCGGCGACCTGCCGCTGTCCGCCGCGCGGCGGGTCGCCGGACCCGGCCACCTGCTCGGCGGAACGGCGCGCGAGCCGGGGCTCGCCCGGCAGCTGGTCGCCGAGGGCGCGGACTACCTCGGCGTGGGCCCCGCCTTTCCCACCACGACGAAGACAGGACTCCCCGGCGCGCTGGGCCCGGCCGGGATCGCCGCGGTGGCCGGCGCCGTCGACGTCCCGGTGATCGCCATCGGGGGCGTGACCGCCGCCCGGGTTCCCGGCCTGCTGGCCGCCGGAGCGCACGGCGTCGCCGTGGTCGGCGCGGTGTCGGCGGCCACCGACCCCGCAGCCGCCACCCGCGAGCTGCTGGCGGCGCTGCGATGAGCGACGTCGTGGTGGCCGGCGGCGGGCTGATCGGGCTGTCGGTGGCCTGGCGGGCGGCGCAGCGCGGGCTGTCGGTGACCGTGGTGGACGACGCGCCCGGCACCGGCGCGTCCCGGGCCGCGGCCGGCATGCTGGCCCCGGTCACCGAGGCCTCCTACGGCGAGGAGGCGCTGCTGCGGCTGTGCCAGGCGTCGCTGCAGCGCTACCCGGCGTTCGCCGCCGAGGTCGAGGCGGCCGGCGGGCGGCCGGTCGGGCTGCGGACGGCGGGCACCCTGGTCGTCGGCTTCGACGCCGACGACGTCGCCGCGCTCGACGCGTTGCACGGCTACCAGCGCGAGCTCGGCCTGGACGCCGAACGGCTCACCCCCCGGGCCGTCCGGCAGCGGGAACCCGCGCTGACCCCGCGGGTGCGCGGCGGCCTGGCGGTCGCCGGCGACCACTCGGTGGACGGCCGGGCACTGCACGCCGCGCTCGCCGCCGCCGCCGCGGCGGCCGGGGTGCGGTTCGCCCGGGAGCGGGCCGCGGCGGTGCGGGTGGCCCGCGGGCGCGCGACCGGGCTGGAGCTGGGCTCGGGGGACGCGCTGGTGGCCGGCGCGGTCGTCCTGGCGCTGGGCGCGCACAGTGCCGGGTTGCCCGGGGTGCCGCCGCTGCCGGTCCGCCCGGTGAAGGGGCAGATCCTGCGGCTGGCCGGCACGGACGGGCTGCTGACCGGCACGGTCCGCGCGCTGGTCCGCGGCCGGCACGTCTACCTGGTGCCCTACGGCGCCGGTGGGCTGATCGTCGGGGCGACCGTCGAGGACAAGGGGTTCGACGCCACCGTGACCGCCGGCGGGGTGCACGACCTGCTGCACGACGCGATCGAGGTGGTGCCCGGCGTGACCGAGCTGGAGCTGGTCGAGACGCTGGCCCGCTGGCGGCCGGGCACGGCGGACAACGCCCCGCTGCTGGGCCCGTGCGAGCTGCCGGGCCTGGTGCTGGCCACCGGCCACCACCGCAACGGCGTGCTGCTGACCCCGGTCACCGGCGACCTGGTCGCCGAGCTGCTGGCCACCGGTGAGCTGCCCGAGCTCGCCGCCCCGTTCACCGCCGGGAGGTTCGCGCACCGATGAGCGTGCAGGTCACCGTGAACGGGTCGGCCACCGAGCTGGCCGACGGCGCCACCGTCGCCACGCTGGTCGCCGGGCGCAGCGGCGGGCACGACCGGGTCGCCGTCGCGCTCAACGGCGACGTCGTTCCGCGCAGCCGCTGGACGGCGACCCCGCTCTCCCCCGGCGACCGCCTCGAGGTGCTCGCCCCCACCGCAGGAGGCTGAATTGTCGACGTCGGAACTCGTGCCCGCGCTGCAGCAGGAGGAGGCGGCCGACCCGTTCGTGCTCGGCGGAGAGGCCTTCACCTCCCGGCTGATCCTGGGCACCGGGGGGCTGCCCAGCCTGGACGTCCTGGAGCGGGTGGTCCGCACCTCGGGCAGCCAGCTGGTCACCGTGGCGCTGCGCCGGGTGGAGGCCGCCGCCGGCAGCTCGATGGTCGGGGTGCTGGAAGGGTGCGGCGTCCGGCTGCTGCCCAACACCGCCGGCTGCCAGACCGCCCGGGAGGCCGTGCTCACCGCCCAGCTGTCCCGGGAGGCGTTCGGCACCGACTGGATCAAGCTGGAGGTCATCGGCGACGAGCGGACGCTGCTGCCGGACGCGGTGGAGCTGCTGGACGCCGCCGAGCAGCTGGTCGCCGGCGGGTTCACCGTGCTCGCCTACACCAACGACGACCCGATCCTGGGCCGCCGGCTGGCCGACAGCGGCTGCGCGGCCGTGATGCCGCTGGGCTCGCCGATCGGCAGCGGGCTGGGCATCCGCAACCCGCACAACATCGCGCTGCTGCGCGAGCTGGTGGACGTGCCGGTGGTGCTGGACGCCGGTATCGGCACCGCCTCGGACGCGGCCCTGGCGATGGAGCTGGGCTGCGACGCGGTGCTGCTGGCCTCCGCGGTCACCCGCGCCCGCAACCCGGAGCGGATGGCCCTGGCGATGCGGCAGGCGGTCGAGGGCGGCCGGCTGGCCCGCAGCGCCGGCCGCATTCCGCGGCGCTGGCACGCCGAGGCCTCCACCAGCATGGCGGGGCTGCCCGACCTGTGACCGGGCTGCCCCGGCTGCTCGTGCTGACCGACCGCGGGCAGTGCGCCGGCCCGCTGACCGACACGGTGGCCGCGGCGGTGGACGCCGGCGCGCGGGCGGTCGTGCTGCGGGAGAAGGACCTGCCCGAGGCCCGTCGGAACGAGCTCGCTGCGCAGCTCTCTGCGGTGCTCGCGCCGGTGGGCGGTCTGCTCGTGCGCGCCGGGCCCGGCCCGGCGACCGCGGTGCACCTGGCCGCGGCCGACCCGTTCCCGGCTCCACGGCCGGCGCTGGTGGGGAGGTCGTGCCACTCCGCGGCCGAGCTGGACCGGTCCGCGGCGGAGGGCTGCGACTGGGTGCTGCTGTCCCCGTTCGCGGCCACGCCGTCCAAGCCCGGCTACGGACCGGCGCTGGGCCGGGCCGGGCTGGCCGCGCTGCTGGCCGGCCGCAGCGGTCCACCGGCCTACGCGCTGGGCGGCGTGCAGCCTGCGGACGTGGCGGCCTGCCTCGCCGCGGGAGCCTGCGGGGTGGCGGTGATGGGCCCGGTGATGCGCGATCCGAGCCGGGTCGCCGCCTACCTGGCCGCGCTGCCCGGCTGACCCTCCCGGGGGGCTCAGGACTTCTTGCGGGCGGTCTCCACCGCCAGCGCGGCGAGGGCCGACGCCCAGGCCAGCTGGACGGCCACCAGCACCGGCGGCGCCTCCCCCAGCAGCAGCCCGATGGCCAGCGGCGCGGTGCCGAGCACGCCGAGGTCCGGGCCGCGGACCAGCGTGGCGCCGACCCCGGTCGGCAGGACACCGAACGGCGTGGAGACCACCGGGCCCGACCAGTCCAGCTCGGGCCGGTAGCCGCCGCGCACGGCGGCACCCGCCCAGGCCGGCGCGGTGGCCGCGCCCACGGCCAGCCAGCCCAGCGGGCTGCCGGCCCCCTGCCCGACCAGCAGCGCCGAGACCCCGCAGACCACGACGAGGACGGCGACCGGCACGACCGCCCGCAGCCGCACCACGACTCCGGCGGACAGCGGCAGCGTCCGGTCGGCCGCCGGCGAGGCGTGCGCGCGCCGGCTCGGCTCCCCCACCGACACCGCCGCCAGCCCCCAGCCCAGCACGACCGCGACCGCGACCAGGGCCGGCACGTCCCCCAGGCCCCGGGTGCGTGCGGCCAGCACCGGCAGCGCGGCTCCGGCGGCCAGCTGTCCCCAGCGCCACGGTGACCGGGCGAGCACGGCCAGGTCGGCGGCGACCACCGCCCGTTCCGGGCCGGTGACCCAGGTCCAGGTTCGTGGCCGGCGGGGCGTGCGGACGACGGTGCCCAGCGCGCGGCCCAGCTCCCGGGCGTCCAGCGACAGTGCCGACGCCGAGGCGTACTGCACCGTCTCACCGCGTTCCCGCAGCGCCCCGGCGGGCAGCCGGGTCAGCCGGCGGTCCGCGGCGATCAACGCGAGGGCCGCCAGCAGCGCCGTCCCGGCCAGCAGCCCGATCGCCAGGGCGGGGGGCGGCGCGGGAAGGACCGTTCCGTCCGCCGGCTCGCGCCCCAGCCCGGCGGCCGCCGAGGCAGCGGCCGCCGGCACCACGACCGCGACCACCGCCAGCCCGCCGGCGGCGGTGGACACCCACCGGATCCGGCCGGCCGCCTGCAGCACCACCAGCGCGCCGACCACGGCGGCGGCCGCCAGAGCTGCACCGACCGAGCCGAGCAGCACCCCGCCGACCGTGGGCGACGCCGGCCCGGCGAGCAGCACGGGTACCGCGGCGGCGACCGCGGCGAGCACGGTCACCGCGGCCACCCGGCGCAGCTCTCCGCGCAGCAGACCCCGCCGGCCGGCCGGCAGCGGCAGCCACCACGCCGCGACCGCCGGGGTGGCGCTCACCGGGCCCAGCCGCGCCAGGACGCCGAGCACGCCACCGGTCAGCAGCACCGCCGCCACGCCGGCCGTGACAGCGCCGGGCAGCACCGCCGCGGCCACCGGCGGCCGGGCCGCGATCCGCTCCCGCAGGCTGGACACCACTCCCGCCAGGACGCCGATGGCGACCGCCGCCGAGGTGAGCCAGGACAGCACGTCACCGACCTGGGTGACCCAGCTGGTGTCGGCCCGGGCCGCGGTCGCCCGGCGGGTGAACCGCCGGACTCCCACGCCGTCGAGCTCGGCGACCGGCGCCGGGGATGCGGTCAGCGCTCAGCCCTCGTGCAACGCGGCCACCGCGTCGGCGGTGGGCACCACCGGGCAGGACGCGTCGTCGACCACCAGGACCCGGGTGGCCAGGGCCCCGACGAAGTCGGCGTCGTGGCTGGCGAACACCACGGCGGCTCCGCCGGCCACCGCGGCGGCCAGCCGGGCGGCCAGCCGGCGGCGCATCTGCGCGTCCAGCCGGCGCTCGGGCTCGTCCAGCACCAGCAGCCGGAACGGCCGCACCAGGGCGGCGGCCAGCGCGAGCCGGCGGCGCTGTCCCGACGACAGCGCCGAGGGCAGCGCACCGGCCCGCTCGGCCAGCCCGAACACCTCGATCTGGGCGGCGACCGCGCGCTCCGGGTCGCCGACGCCGTGACCGCGGGCGGTGAGCAGCAGGTGCTCCGCGCCGGTGAGGGACGGGAAGAACGCGTCGTCGTCCAGCACGGTGGCCACGGCGCGGCGGAACGGCGCCTCGCGCTCGTCGACGTCCCGGCCGTCGAACTGCACCGTGCCGCCGAGCGGCGGCAGCAGGCCGACCAGCGTCTGCAGCACGGTGGACTTGCCGGCGCCGTTGGGCCCGACGATCCCCAGCGCCGTACCAGCCGCCACGGCGACGGTCACCGGCGCGCAGACGGGCTCGGCGCCGTAGCCGACCGACAGCTCGTCGGCGGAGAGCAGCGGGATGGCGGTCATCTCCTTCGCACCTTAGGCGCGGGCGACCCGCCGACGGTGCAGACCCGCGACCTGCCAGGTCGATGGCCTACCGTCCCCGCCGTGACCCGCTATGCGGTGCTGCTGCGCGGCATCAACGTCGGCCGGGCCAAGCGGATCGGCATGGGCCCGCTGCGGCAGGCGCTCACCGCCCGCGGGTATGCCGGGGTCCGCACTCTGCTGCAGAGCGGCAACGTCGTGCTGGACAGCGACCGGCAACCCGGCGAGCTGGCCGCGGACGTCGAGGCGGTCATCCGGTCGGAGTTCGGCTTCGACGTCCCGGTGGTGGTCCGGACGGCGCCGGAGCTGGCGGCCGTGCTCGCCGCCGACCCGCTGGCCGCGGTCGCCACCGACCCGGCCCGGTACCTGGTCACCTTCCTGCCGGCCGAGCCGGACCCGGCGCTGGTGGCCGCCCTGCCCGACCCGGGTCCGGCGGACGGGGCCTACCGGCTGGCCGGCCGGGAGCTCTACCTGTGGCTGCCCGACGGCGTGTTGCGGACCCCGGTCGGCGCCTGGCGCTGGGACCGTCTGCTCGGCATGACCGGCACCGCCCGCAACTGGAACACCGTGCGCACCCTCACCGAGTTGGCAACCGGGTGAACGGCGGTGGGAGCGTTAACATGGCTCGGCCGTGTGCCCCGACTCACAGGAGGAACGAGGTTTGACGGCGCTCGAGGATGTCAACACTGAAGTGCGCCGTTGGACCTTCGACGGCTCGAGTGCGAGGAGACCGTGTGACCGAGCTCGCGAGGTCACGCCTGCGCACCGCAGCCCGGGACACGCAGCCGACGAGCGCCCGGGAGCAGGTGCGGTGACGGACGAGCCCACCCGGCTCCAGTGGCCTTCCGCCGCTCCACCCTCCGCCAAGGAGGGGTGGCAATGGGATCTTTCGCACGTCTCGGAGCTGCCCGCCGTGCGTGCCGAGCTCCGCCGCGGCCTGGCCGCCGCCTCCGCCGGCAGCCCGCAGGCCGCCGAGCTGGACGAGGCCGTGGTCCTGGCCTTCGACGAGATGGCGTCCAACGCGTTGCGGCACGGCGGCGGCCGGGTCACCGCCCAGGTGCGGCACACCGCCCGATCCTGGCTGATCGAGGTCTGCGACCAGGCGTCGTCCCGCCCGCCGCAGCCGGCGGTGAACCGCGACCCGAGCCTCGGCGGCCTCGGCCTCTACCTGATCGCCGAGATGTCCGACGCGCACGGCTGGCACCAGGCCGACGGCGTCAAGAGCGTCTGGGCGCTGCTGCCCCGCCGCTGAACCGAGGACCCGGCGCCCCGCCCGTCAGCGGCCCGGCGGGATCCGCTGCGGCCCGGCTTCCGGCGGGCGAGGCCGGTCCTCCGGGTGCAGCCGGATCGCCACCAGCGCCACGTCGTCCTCCGAACCGCCCGGGCGCACCCGCCGCACCAGCCCGTCGCACAGCTCGGCGAGCGGTTCGGCGCCCAGCTCGGCCAGCAGCTCGCGGAGCCGCCCGGTGCCCTCGTCGAGCGGAAGGTCACGGCCCTCGACCAGGCCGTCGGTGTAGAGCAGCACCGTGCTGCCCCGCTGCAGGACCACCTCGTGCTCGCTGCGCGGCCGGGACGGGTCGACGCCCAGGAGCAGGTCGGCCCGCTCGCCGGTGAGCACCGAGACCTTCCGGTCCCGGTCGAGCACCATCAGCGGCGGGTGGCCGGCGCTCGACCAGCGCATCCGGGCCTCCCCGCGGCGGCGCAGCTCGTCGTCCTGCTCGAACCGGGCGATCGCCGCCGTGGCCAGGCTGTGCACCTGCAGGCCCTGCATCGCCCGGTCCAGGTCGGTGAGGACGGCGGCCGGCCCGGCCTCGCCGCGGAAGGCGATGCCCCGCAGCAACCCCCGTAGCTGGCCCATCGCGGCCGCGGCGACCGTGTCGTGCCCGACGACGTCACCGATCACCAGCATCGTGGCGCCGTCCGGCTGCAGGAACGCGTCGTACCAGTCACCACCCACCTGGGCGGCCCGCACCGCCGGGGAGTACCGGACGACGATCTCGGCGTGCTCGGGCTGGACCGGGTCGGTGAGCAGGCTGCGCTGCAGCTCGGCGGCCATCTGCCGCTGCTGCTCGTAGAGCTGCAGGTTGTCCAGTGCCAGCGCCGTCCGGTCGGCGATCTCCTGGAGGGTGGCGACGTCCTGGGCGTCCGCGACCGGCCGGTCGGCGGACCGGTAGACGCTCATGGCGCCCACCGTCCGGCCCCGCGCGGTGAGCGGCAGGGCGACGGCCGTCTGCGGAGCGAGCTCGGCGAGCACCTCGCGCACCTCGCCGGGCGGGAGGCTGCGGCCGACGGCGGCGTGGACGTCGTCGACCACCATGGCCCTGCCGGTGCGCAGCGCGGCGACGATCGGTGCGGTGGAGGTCAGCGAGGCCAGCCGCAGCTCGGCGTAGCGGCCCACCAGGCCGCGGCGCTCGGGGTCCCAGTGCCAGCTGGTGACGTCCTGCAGCCGGCCGTCGTCCTCGACCAGGCTGACGATCGCCCAGTCGCCCAGCACCGGCACCACCGTGCGGGCCAGCGCGGCCAGCGCCTCCGGTGCCCGCCGGCGGTCCAGGATGGCGGAGAACGCGGCCGTCACCTCGGCGATCAGCGCCAGGCGCTCCGCGCTCCGCCGGGCGCGCTCCTCCGCCGCCCGCCGTTCGGTGACCTCCAGGAAGTAGACCGACAGCCCCTCGGAGGTCGGCCAGACCCGCACCTCGTACCAGCTGTCCAGCGGCGGGGGGTAGTAGGCGTCGAAGACGGTGGGCCGGCCGGAGGCCATCGCACCGCGGTACTCGACCTCGAAGGTGCTGTCGAGCGCCGCGGGGAACAGTTCCCAGATGTCGCCGCCGAGCAGCTGGTCACGATCAGCCGCCAGCAGCTTCTCCGCCTCGGCGTTGACGTAGGTGAAGGTCCAGTCGCGGCCGACGGAGAAGAACGCCGCGGGCATCGACTCGAGCACCCGGGCCACCTGGGCGTCGGCGTGCCGGGACCGGGTGGTGTCGTAGGCGGCCCCGAGGAACCGGACCGCACGACCGCCGTCCCCGGCGAGCGCCCGGCCGCGGCTCTGCATCCAGCGGACCTCGCCGCCGGGCAGCACGACGCGGTACTCGTCCTCGAACACCCCGCACCCGTCGAGGGCCAGCTGCAGGGCCGCCGACACCCGCTCGGCGTCGTCGGGGTGCAGCCGGGCCGAGAAGTCCTCGAGCGTTCCGGACAACTCGGCCCGCTGGTACCCGAACAGCTCCGCCATCCGGTCGTCCCAGGTGAGGTCACCGGTGACGAGGTCCCAGTCGAAGCTGCCGATGCCGGCGGCGTCGATGGCCAGCCCCCAGCGCAGCCGCTCGTTGTCGCGCTCGGCGGTGACGGCCGACAGCTCCAGCTCGGTGGCCGCGGACCGGGCGAGCTCGGTCAGCAGCCCGACCTCGGCGCCGGTCCAGCTGCGCGGCTCGGGACCGTACACGGCCAGGACGCCGACCACGTGCCCGCCGGCGCCGACCAGCGGGACCCCGAGGTAGCTGACGACCTCTCCGGCACGCACCGGCCGGAGGTCGGCCAGCCGCGTGTCGGCCCGGGCGTCGGGGACGACCAGCGGCTCCCGGCCGGCGACCACGAGCATGCCGAGTGAGTCCGCCGCGGGGATCTCCACCCCCACCGCGCCGGCCGACCAGCCGGTGGCGCCGGCCACGGTCTGCACCGAGTCGACCACCGAGACCCCGGCGGAGGGCGCATGCAGCAGCCGGGCGGTCAGCTCGGTCAGGTGCTGCAGGCCGGGCTCGCCGACCGCCGAGGCAGCGACCCGGTGCGCGGCGGCGATTCGGTCCCGGTCCAGCGGCGACATGGTCGGCCCCGCCTTCCCGTCCTCCGGCGCGGGCCGGCTCCCGCGTCGCTCCCGGCGATCATGCCCGGTGCACCGACCGGCTGCTCGCGCTGCCCCGGCCGGATCGGCGGCCGGGTCCAGCGTCCGCGCTCAGCGGCCGGCTGCGTAGCCCTGCATGCCGCGCGGGTTGGCTCCCGCGCGCAGGATGCCGGTCTCCGGGTCGCGGGACACCGCCGACAGCCGGCCCAGCGACCAGGCGTCGGCCACGGTCACGGTGTGCCCCCGGCGGCGGAGGTCGGCGATCACGCTGTCCCCGAGACGGGACTCGACCACGACCTCACCGGGCGTCATGTCCCGCGGGTAGAAGGAGGACGGGAAGCTGGTGGTGTGCCAGGCGGGCGCGTCGATGGCCTCCTGCAGGTTCAGCCCGCCGACGGTGTGGGCCAGCCAGAAGCACAGCTGCCACTGCTCCTGCTGGTCCCCGCCGGGGGAGCCGAAGGCCAGCGTCGGCACCCCGCCGCGCAGCGCGAGGGACGGCGTGAGCGTGGTGCGCGGGCGCTTGCGGGGCGCCAGGGAGTTCGGCAGGCCGTGCTCGAGCCAGAACATCTGCGCCCGGGTGCCGAGCGCGAAGCCCAGCGACGGGATGGTCGGCGAGCTCTGCAGCCAGCCGCCGGAGGGGGTGGCCGAAACCAGGTTGCCCCACCGGTCGACGACGTCGACGTGGCAGGTGTCACCGCGGGTCGTGCCACGCGTGTCGACGGTCGGCTCACCGACGCCGGCCGCCTCGGCCGGCGACGGCCGGTTGCCCGCCGCGCTCTGCACGACGAAGGACGGCAACCGTGGCGGGCGCCCACCGGGCGATCCGGGCCGCAGCTCGGTGCTGGCCCGGTCGCCGATGAGCGCCCGCCGGTGGTGCGTGTACGGCGCGGACAGCAGGTCGTCCACCGGCGCCTCGGCCACGTCCCCGTACCAGGCCTCGCGGTCGGCCATCGCCAGCTTCACCGCCTCGACGCCGGCGTGGACCAGCTCGGCGTCGGGGACGGCGGAGGCGTACCGGGCGGCGGGGCCTGCTGCCGGGACGCCGTCCAGCAGCGCCAGCGCCTGGAGCAGCGCGGGTCCCTGGGACCACGGCCCGGCCTTCGCGAGCGTCCACCCCTGCCAGTCCAGCGTGACCGGCGGCTCGTACGTCGCCGTCCAGCTGGCCAAGTCGTGCCCGGTCAGAAACCCGCGGTGCGGACGACCGGAGTCGTCCATCGCCGGGTACCGGCAGAACTCGTCGATCGCTTCCGCGACGAACCCGGTGTACCAGGCCGCGAGTGCCGCGTCGATCCGTGCCTCTCGGGTGGGACCGCGCGCTGCGTCGAGCAGTCGGCGGTAGGTCGAGGCGAGGACCGGGTTGCGGAACAGGCGGCCGGCGGTCGGGGGTGCTCCGTCGGGGGCGAGCCAGGTGGCGGCCGAGGTAGGCCAATGGGTGCGGAAGTGCTCGGAGACCGAGGCCACGGTCGCGGTGACCCGCGGGACGAGCGGGTGACCGGAACCTGCGTACTCGAGGGCGAAGCGGAGGACGGCGTCCAGCGGCAGGGTGCCGTGGTCGCGCAGCAGCGTCAGCCAGGCGCCCATCGCGCCGGGGACGGTGGCTGCCAGCAGACCGGTGCCGGGGACCAGCCCGAGACCGAGGTCGGTGAAGGCCTCGATCGTCGCGCCGGCCGGGGCGACCCCCTGACCGGACAGGACAGCGGGCCGGCCCGCGCCTCCGGGCCCCCCGGAGCCGCCTCGGGCGAAGAGGACTGGGACCTCGCCGCCGGGGCCGTTGAGGTGCGGCTCGACCACCTGCAGCGTGAGCCCGGCCGCGACGGCGGCATCGAAGGCATTCCCCCCGGCCTCGAGGGTCGCCATCCCCGCCGCGCTGGCGAGCCAGTGCGTGGAGGCGACCATGCCGAAGGTGCCGGCGAGCTCCGGCCGGGTGGTGAACACCTGGCCACCCTAAGGAGTGCCGGGCGCGGTGCGCTCTCCCGCACGGTGCCGGGCCACGAGCTCCGCCGCGGCTGCGGCGGCGCCGTCGGGGTGCTGGGCAGCTCGCGCATCGGCACGGGCGCGTCGGCCGCCCGGTGCCCGGCGTCGGCTACCGCCGGCCGGTGCGCGACCGGCGGTACCGGCCGGTTCCAGGCCAGCCGCTCCCTGCGGGGACCGGCGCCCCACGAGCCGGCGGAGCGGGCGGCGCGGCGCAGCCGGGCGAGCACCGCGCGCACCGGGGACCAGGAGCGCGGGGATGCGCGGCGGTCGGCCATGTCGTGCTCCCTCCTGGGAAGAGTTGCCGCAGCCGGGGAAGGGACTGCGGGCACGAAGGAAGTTACGGACGGCGGCGCCTCGGCACCCCGGTCTGCGACACCCCGGCCGGCGCGCGTGACCCAACCGTTGTGCGGGCGCTCCGGACCGGCCGGTCACCGCCCGGTCGAGCGGTCACTTGTCGACTCCCCCGCGCGAAAGGCCAGGTCAGCTCGGTGGAACGGCGTCGGTCACCCTGGAACGCCGGCGGACACGCCGGCGTGTCGGGCCGGCCGGCGGGGTCCTTGCGGAACGGTTCCGGCGCGTTTAGGCCTTCCGGTGGACCCCCACGCGCTGCACGCGCCTACCGCGTCCGCCACCATGGACGCGGCGGAGAGGCCGCCGGGCGAGGGAGATCCACCGCGCGAGCTCGCGCAGCGCGGCGGCACCCCGGGTCCGGCGGGCCGGGGACACCTCCCGCGGAGAAGAGCGAGGAGGGACCGTGAGCGGACTGGTCTGGCCGTCGGCCCCGGTCCCGTCCGAGCGTGGCGACGTGTGGCGGTGGGAGCTGCCCACGGTGCACGACGCCTCACGCGTGCGGATGGACCTGCGCGCCCGCCTGGCACACCCCAGTCTGGCGTCGCGCTCCACCGAGGACGCCCGGGAGGGGCTGCTGCTGGTCTTCGAGGAGCTGTCCTCCAACGCGCTGCGGCACGGCGGCGGCGCGGTGCAGGCGGTGATCGTGGCCAACGCCGCGGGCTGGCTGATCGTGCTCAGCGACGAGGCCCCGGAGCGCCCCCCGCAGCCGGCCGTCGACCGCGACCCCGCGCTGGGGGGCATGGGCCTGCCGATGGTGGCCCAGCTGTCCTCGGACTACGGCTGGATCGGCGAACCCGGTCGCAAGCACGTGTGGGCCTCGCTGCCCTCCGGTCTGGACGTCGCTGCGGTACCGCGGCCACGGACGTCGTCGGCCAACGACTGACAGGGTTGCCGGGCGGCACGGCCGGGCACGGTGAGGTCAGTCGTCCCCTACCGGAGGAGTGCCCGTGTTCCCGGCCGAGAACATCCGCGACTGGCGTGGCGCGAACGTCGTCGACCCCGAGGGCAGCAAGATCGGCTCGCTGGAGTCGGTGTACGTCGACACCACCACCGACGAGCCGTTCTTCGCCGCGGTCACGACCGGCATCATCGGCCGGCACAAGCTCACCTTCGTGCCGCTGACCGGAGCGACCGTGGCACCGGACCACGTGCGGGTCACCGTGTCCAAGGACCTGGTCAAGGACGCCCCGTCGATCGACACCGACGGGGAGCTGACCGCCGAGCACGAGCCGGAGGTCTTCTCGCACTACTCGCTGCCCTACACCCCCGGCGTCCGGCGGCTGGCCCGGCGTTAACTCCTTCGGGCGGTGAAGGCGTTGGCGGCGTCGCGCAGGCTCTTGGTCGGCCGCAGCCATGCGCCGTCCGGCGGGAGGGCGTCCAGCCGCACCCGGTCCAGTGGCGCGGCGAACGCCCCGGGGACGTCCTCGATGTCGATGAACCGGATCAGCTCGGAGCTGATCGCGTAGCCGGCGACCTCGCTGAAGGCGACGACGACGACCTCGGTGCCGCCCCGGGCGAGGTCCTCCAGCGGCTCGGCGAAGTTGCGCCCGTCGCCGGAGAAGACGACCAGCCGGCGCAGGTCGTGGCTGTGCGTGCGGACGCTGATGTGGTCGAGCATCGACTGGTCGATGTCGTCGTCCGGCTGGGTCTTGGGGCGGGCGAAGACCGCGTACCCGAAGCTGCGCAACGCCTCCACCCACCGCTGCAGGGAGCCGGCGTGCTGCGGCGGCACGTTGGCGAAGACGCAGGCCTCCACCTCGGCGTCCCCGGCGCCGTCGACGAACCAGGCGGCGATCGCGTCGAACCTCGGCCGGGAGGCCGCGGTCGGGCGGGCCCCGATCACGTTGGCCAGCGTCATGTCGATGTTCGGGGCATCCCAGACCAGCAGGTCCAGCGACAGCCGGGGGTCCGCGGCCGGCTCGCCGTACCCGTCCGCGACGACGGCCTCGTGCTCCAGGATCTCGGTCACCGGGCCAGTCTGCCGAACCGGGGAAGAGGGATCGACCGCACCGTCAGGCCGGCACCACGGCCGCCCGGTCCACGATCGCCCGCATCGGCAGGCCGGCCGGCAGCGTGCCCAGGACCGCACCGCCGTCCCCGCCCAGCCGGGCGGCGCAGAAGGCGTCGGCGACCGCGGCCGGCGCGTACCGCAGCAGCAGGGACGCCTGCAGGCAGAGCGCGAGCTGCCCGGCCAGCCGGCGGGCGCGCGCCGGCAGCTCGTCGCGGTCGGCGAGCTCGGCCTGCAGCCGGGTGACCGCGGCGTCGAACCGGGGGTCGGCGCCGCGGGCGAGCGCCAGCTCGGCGGTGACCGCGGCCAGCGCGGCCGAGCCGGTGCCGAGCGCGCGCAGCACGTCCAGCGCGATGACGTTGCCCGATCCCTCCCAGATGGAGTTCAGCGGCGCCTGGCGGTAGAGCCGGGGCATGCCGGACTCCTCCACGTAGCCGTTGCCGCCGAGCACCTCCAGGGCCTCGGCCACCACGGTCGGGGTGCGCTTGCAGATCCAGAACTTGGCGACCGCACCGGCCAGCCGCAGCAGGTCCCGCTCCCCGGCGTCCTGGGCGGCGGCCAGCCGGATCGCCAGGGCGGTGGCCGCCTCGCTCTCCACGGCCAGGTCGGCCAGCACGTTCTGCATCAGCGGCTGGTCGATGAGGAGGGCGCCGAAGGCCGAGCGGTGCCGGGCGTGGTGGATCGCCTGGCTGAGCGCGGCCCGGATCGTCGCCGCGGAGCCGAGCACGCAGTCCAGCCGGGTGGTGGTGACCATCTCCAGGATGGTGGGCACCCCCCGCCCCGGGGCGCCGACAAGGAACCCCGTCGTCCCGTCGAACTCGACCTCGGAGGAGGCGTTCGACCGGTCACCGAGCTTGTCCTTGAGCCGCTGCAGCCGGAAGACGTTGCGCTCCCCCCCGGGCAGCACCCGCGGCACCAGGAAGCAGGACAGCCCCTCCCCGGTCCGGGCGAGCACCAGGAACAGGTCGCTCATCGGCGCGGAGGTGAACCACTTGTGGCCGGTCAGGGAGTGGCTGCCGTCGCCGTTGGGGGTGGCCCGGGTGGTGTTGGCGCGGACGTCCGAACCGCCCTGCTTCTCGGTCATGCCCATGCCGGCGACCAGGCCGGGCTTGCCGGCCGGGTCGGCCAGGCCGAACGCGTACGTCCGGCTGGTCAGCCCGGGCTCGAAGGCCTCGGCCAGCCCCGGGGCATGGCGCAGCGCGGGGACGGCGGCGTAGGTCATGGTCACCGGGCAGCCGTGGCCCATCTCGACCTGGGTCCAGCCGAGGTAGCCCACCGCGCGCCGGGCGTGGGCGTGCCGGTCCCCTCCGACGGCGGCGGCCCACGGCGCGCCCGCCAGGCCGTGCCCGATCGCGGCGCCCATCAGCTGGTGCCAGGCGGGATGGAACTCCACCTCGTCGACCCGGTGCCCGTAGCGGTCGTGGGTCCGGAGCCGGGGCGGGTTCTCGTTGGCCAGCCGGCCCCATTCCTGGGCCTGCTCGCTGCCGGCCAGGCGGCCGAGGTCGGCCAGCGAGTCCAGCGCCTGCTGGCCGGCGTGCCGGCGGCAGGCCTCGGCCAGGGCGGCGTCCCCGGCGATCGGGTCGTGACCGAGCAAGGGCGGCGCCTGGTTGGTCACCTCGTGGGTGCTGCGCATCCCCGCACGGTAACCAGCAGCGGAACCACCGGGGAGCGGGTTCCCCGTGGTCAGGCGCTGACCAGGCTCTTGAGTGCGACCAGCCCCAGCGGGGCGTAGCCGGCGACGAGCGGGGCGGCACCGCGCACCCGCAGCCCGGTGGTCGCCCCGTCGTCCGGCCCCGGGGACACCCAGTGCGTCAGCTGCAGCCGGACCGGGCCGGCGAAGACCGACCAGCTCCACTGCCGGGTCGCCTCGTCCACCTCGTCGACGAGGAAGGGCAGCGGCACCCCCAGCGGACCGCGGACCCGGCAGGTGACGCCAGGGCGGTTCCGGTCGGCCACGACGTCGACCGCGGTGATCTGCGGCGACCACTCCGGCCAGCGGGCGA
>JAICZD010000274.1 GCA_025933855.1 Modestobacter sp.
ACCAGGACGGCGACCTGCTTGCCGTCCTGCACCGCCTTGAAGGCCGCCCGGATGGCGATCTCGGTCTTTCCGTAGCCGACGTCGCCGCAGATGATGCGGTCCATCGGCACCGGCTGGGCCATGTCGGCCTTGACCTCGTCGATGGCGGCGAGCTGGTCGGGGGTCTCGTGGAAGGGGAAGGCGTCCTCCAGCTCGCGCTGCCAGACGGTGTCCGGTCCGAACGCATGGCCCTTGCTGGCCATCCGCGCCGAGTACAGCCGGATGAGCTCCGCCGCGATCTGCTTGACCGCCTTGCGGGCCTGACCCTTGGTCTTCGCCCAGTCCGCGCCGCCGAGCTTGGACAGCGCCGGGGCCTCCCCGCCGACGTAGCGGGTCAGCTGGTCCAGCGCGTCGGTGGGCACGAACAGCCGGTCCGGTGGCTGGTTCCGCTTGGACGGCGCGTACTCGACGATCAGGTAGTCGCGCTGGCCGCCGTGCACGGTGCGGCTGACCATCTCCACGTACCGGCCGATGCCGTGCTGCTCGTGCACCACCAGGTCGCCGGGCTGCAGCTGCACCAGGTCCACGGCGTTCCGCCGGCGGGCCGGCAGCTTCGTCGCGTCGCGCATCGAGGTGCCGCGCTGGCCGGTGAGGTCGTGCTCGGTGACGAGCGCCAGCCCGACGCCGGGGAAGGCGAAGCCGGCCTCCAGGTTGCCCTGGGTGATGTGGGTGATCCCGGCCTCGGGCGGGCCGGCGACGTCCGGGACCAGCCGGACGCCGAGGTCGGCCTCGGTGAGCTGGTCGGCGGCGCGCTGGGCCGGACCGGGCCCGGCGAAGGTCAGCACCACCCGCCAGCCGTCCCGGCCCCACTGCCGCAGCTGGTCGAAGGCGCGGGCCTGGTCACCGTGGAACCGCTCGACAGGCGTGGCGTCCAGGGTGATGTGCGAGGCGTCGTCGTCCACGGCTCCGTCACCACCCAGCCCACCCCAGGCGCCGGTGGTCCACCACGGCAGACCGCGGCCGCGGGCCGCGTCGGCCACGTCGGCGAGGTCGCGGAAGGAGGAGGCACCCAGGTCGATCGGCGCGTCACCGGCGGCCGCGGCGGTCTGCCAGGAGGCGGCGAGGAACTCCTCGGCGGTGCGGACGAGGTCCGCGGCCCGGCTGCGCACCCGCTCGGGGTCGAAGACGAGGACGTGCGTGCCGCGGGGCACCAGGTCGGTGAGCAGCTGCATCTGCTGCCCGCCGATCAGCGCCGGGATCAGCGACTCCATGCCCTCCACCGCGATGCCCTCGGCCAGCTTCCCGGCGACCTCGGCCAGCTCGGGATGCTGCACGGCCAGGGCCGCGGCCCGGTCGCGCACCTCGCCGGTGAGCAGCAGCTCCCGGCACGGCGGGGCCCACAGCCGCTCGGGTCGCTCGTCCAGCGACCGCTGGTCGGCGGCGGAGAAGTAGCGCAGCTCGTCGACCTCGTCGCCCCAGAACTCCACCCGCACCGGGTGCGGCTCGGTCGGCGGGAAGACGTCGAGCAGCCCGCCGCGAACGGCGAACTCCCCGCGCTTCTCGACCAGCTCGACCCGGGTGTAGGCGGCGTCGGCCAGCGCCCGGGCGATGTCCTCGAGGTCGGCACCCTGGCCGGCCCGCAGCTCCACCGGCACCAGGTCGCCCAGGCCGGGGGAGAGCGGCTGCAGCACGCTGCGCACCGGGGCGACCAGCACATCGATGCCGGCGCCGGCGTCGGGGTGGGCGAGGTCGCGCAACACCGCCAGCCGGCGGCCGACCGTGTCGGCCCGCGGCGACAGCCGCTCGTGCGGCAGCGTCTCCCAGGCCGGGAACACCTCCACCCGCCGGTCGGGGACGACGCAGCGCAGCAGGTCGGCGACGGCGTCGGCGTCCCGCTCCCCCGCGGTCACCACGAGGACGGGCACACCGGCACCCGGCTGCCGGGCCGCCAGGGCGGCGGCCACCAGCGGCTGCACGGGTGGCGGCGCGGTCACCGCCAGCTCGGCGGAGCCGGCCCGCGCCACCACCGACGCCATGCCGGGGTCGGTCAGGACGACGTCCAGCACGCCGCGCAGGGTCACGGTCAGGTCACTCCTGATTCTGCGGCCACGCACGGCGCGCCGGATGCGCGCGGGGACCGCCGTCCAGGTTAACCCCGGTGCATCGACCCGGACGCCGGCTCAGGAGCTGATCGCGCGGGACCGCCCCACCGGCTCCTCGGCGATGACGGCGAGCGCCTTGCGCAGGATCGTGCTGGAGGTGTGCATGGTGTAGGGGAAGTAGCGGATCTGCACCCCGACGGCGGCGAAGTCGAGCTCGAGCTTCTCGCCCTTGGCGGTGCCCCGCCAGTCGTCGCCCTTGAACAGGACGTCGAAGCCGACCTCTCGCCAGGTGTCCATCTTGTCGGGGACGACCTCGGCGTGCACCGCATCGACGAAGCGCAGGCTGCGGACGATCTCCAGGCGCTCGGCCAGCGGGACGACCGGCAGCCGGCCCTTCGTCAGCAGCAGCATCTCATCGGAGACGACCCCGGCGATCAAGCGGTCACAGTGTTCGGCGGCGTGCCGAAGGATGTTCAGATGGCCGACGTGGAACAGGTCGTAGGCGCCGGGCGCGTAGCCGACAACGGTCATGGGGGTGGCCTCCTGGTCGGGTCGTGGGGACGGCGCGGGCCGGCCTGCCTGAGCCGGCGCGCGCCCATCCACGGTCAGTGACGAACCGGCGCGCACAGGCCCGGATCACGGGGTGTCGAGGGCCAGTTAGCCACGGCTGCGGTCACTGTCGGTCACGGTCGTCGCCGGCTCACCCCATCGGGCGCCGTCCGTGTCCCCCGGTCGTGGGGCCGCCCCCGCGGGCGCGGACCCGAAGGGGTGACGAACCCGCCTGCAGCTCCTCGCCGTCCCCAACGGCGCCCTAACCTGCTGGTGAGCCCATCGGTGGCCGGTCGAACGCCCTGCGCGGGCCGGCACGGCGAGCAGGTCAGGACAGAAGGCGGACAGATGGAACTGAGGGACTACGTGCTGGCGCTGCGCCGGTACTGGGGGACGTTGCTCGCCCTGGCTCTGGCGGGGTTGGGGGTGGCGGTGGCCGTCGTGACGGCGACGCCGCAGACCTACCAGGCCACCGCGCAGGTGTTCGTCGCGAGCACCGGCGAGGGCACCAGCGGGTCCCAGTTCGTCAACCAGCGGGTCACCAGCTATCCGGACGTGGCCCGCAGCCGCACCGTCCTGGGTCCGGTGATCCAGCAGCTCGGCCTCACCGAGTCCTTCGACAGCCTGCGGGCGCGGGTCGGGGCGACCAACCCGCCGGACACCTCGCAGATCGAGATCACCGTCACCGGTTCGGATGCCGCACTGGCCGCCCGGGTGGCCAACGCCGTCGCCGACCGGTTCGGAACCACGGTCGAGCAGCTGGAGAAGCCGGAGTCGGCCCCCTCACCGGTGGACCTGACGGTCACCAACCCCGCCACAGTGCCGGCGACCCCCGTCTCGCCCGTGCCCGGGCTGCTGCTCCCCCTGGGGCTGGCGGTGGGCCTGGCGCTCGGCGCGGCTGCCGCCGTGGTGCGCAGCCGGCTGGACACCACCGTGCGGACCGCTGAGGACGTGGCCGCCGTCTGGGACGGCGACCGGGTCCCGGTGCTGACCCGGCCGGGCGGGCGGGCGCGGCGCAGCGAGCTGGTGGGACGGCCGTCGGCCGTGCTGGCCCGGAGGCTGGAGGGGCTGGCGCAGGACCGGCCCGTTGCGGTGCTCCTGCTCGCGCCGAGCCCCGACGCCCGGCAGGAACCCTCCACGTTCGCCCGCGAGGTCGCCGATCAGCTGCGCACCCGGCAGGTACCGGCCGCTGTGGTTCCCCCGGGCACGATCGGCGGCGACCGCGGTACCC
>JAICZD010000021.1 GCA_025933855.1 Modestobacter sp.
GATCCGCACCGACCCCCGCTGGGCCGCGGGCGACTACGCCCGCGGCGAGGGCCCGGTCGCCGGGCTGGGCCCCGCCCGCCGGATCGCGCACCTCACCTACCGCAGCGCGCTGGAGCTCGACGCCCGCTTCGGCTCCGTGGTGCAGCCCGACGGCCGCTTCGCCGTCGCCTCGTACCTGGACCACCACGCGGCCAAGCTGGCTGCCCGGTTCGACCCGGGCAGCTACGTCGTCCTTACCGAGGCGATGAACAGCTGGGACGTCGGCCGGGGTCGCGGCGGGGTGGAGGCCGCGCTGCGCCGGGTCACCGCCCGCACGATCGTGGCCGGAGTGGATTCCGACCGGCTCTACCCGCCGGCCCAGCAGCAACGGGTCGCCGACGGGCTGGGGGTTCCGCTGCGCATGATCAGCTCCCCGTACGGCCATGACGGGTTCCTGCTGGAGACGGCCGCAGTCGGCGATCTGGTGCGCGAGCTGCTGGAGCGCTGACCCCGGTGTGTCGGTGATCGCCGGGCGCGCTTCCGATCCGTCGCCTACTGTCGGGGCAGCGTTGACATCGCGATTCCACACTCCCCGCCGGCGATGCCGAGCAAGCACACGGCCACCCCCGACAGAGAGCTGCCGATGACCGCCCACCTCCTCGACGAGTCCGCTCGTCCCACGGCAGCACCCGACAGCACGACCCGCGCCCCCCGGCGACGCGAGCGCGACCGGCAGGTCAGCGTCTACGCCGAACTCTCCGAACGGGTCCGCGAGGCCGGCCTGCTGAACCGGCGGCGCGGCTGGTACGTCGTCTCCATCGCCCTCACCATCGCGGCGTTCGCCGGCGTCTGGGTCGCGGTCGCCGCACTCGGCGACTCCTGGTGGCAGCTGGGCCTGGCCGCCGTCCTGGCGCTGGTGTGCACCCAGTTCGGCTTCCTCGGCCACGACACCGCGCACCGCCAGGTGTTCGGCTCGCACGGCGCCAACGCCTGGTGGGCGCGGGTGCTGTCCTGCGGCTTCGCCGGCCTGAGCTACGGCTGGTGGATGGGCAAGCACAACAAGCACCACAACGCGCCGAACCAGCAGGGCAAGGACCCCGACATCGAGTCCGCGGTGCTGGCCTTCACCCCCGACGACGCCGCCGAGCGGACCACCGGCCTGCGCGGCTGGTTCACCCGGCACCAGGGCTGGGCGTTCTTCCCGCTGCTGTGCTTCGAGGGCGCCGCCCTGCACGTGCAGAGCTTCGCCACGCTGCTCCAGGTCAAGACGATGCCGCACCGCAAGCTCGAGATGGCGGTGATCGCCGTCCGGCTGGTGGCGTTCGTGGTCGCCGTCTTCCTGCTGATGCCGCCGCTGATCGCCGTGGGGTTCATCGTCGTGCAGCAGGCCGTCTTCGGCGTGCTGCTCGGCGGGTCGTTCGCCCCCAACCACAAGGGCATGCCGATCGTGCCGAAGAACGCCAGGGTCGACTTCCTGCGCCGCCAGGTGCTGATGTCCCGCAACATCCGGGGCGGGCGGGTCACCGACTTCATGATGGGCGGGCTGAACTACCAGATCGAGCACCACCTCTTCCCGAGCATGCCCCGGCCGAACCTGAAGAAGGTGCAGCCGATGGTGCGCGAGCACTGCGCCAGGCACGGGATCGGTTACACCGAGACGTCGCTGGCCGGGTCCTACGCGATCGTCGTCAGCTACCTCAACCGGGTGGGGCTCGGCGAGCGGGACCCGTTCACCTGCCCGCTGGTGCAGACGATCCGCAACTGAGCCACCCGCGCGCTGCGGGCTACTGCGCCCGGCGGACGCCGCGGTGCCGGTCCAGCCGGTCGGTGTAGCTGGCCGCGTTCGCCCGGATCGCGGCCACGTCGTCCTCGGTGGTCTGCCGCCGCACCTTCGCCGGCACGCCCGCGACGAGGGAGTTCGGCGGGATCTCGGCGCCCTGCATCACCACTGCGCCTGCGGCGATGATCGAGCCGGAGCCGATCCGGGCACCGTTCAGCACCGTGCTGCCCATGCCGACCAGCACGTCGTCCTCGACCCGGCAGCCGTGCAGGACGACGCCGTGACCCACGGTCACCCCCCGGCCCAGCACCAGGGGGAAGCCGGGGTCGCTGTGCAGCGTCGACCCGTCCTGCACGTTGGAGTCCGCGCCGATCTCGATGACCTCGGAGTCGGCGCGGGCGACGGCGCCGTACCACAGGCTCGACCGCGGGCCCATCGTCACCTTGCCGACGACGACGGCGGTCGGCGCCACGAACGCCTCCGGGTCGATGTCCGGTGCGCCGAAGTCGAGTTCGCCGATGTAGTGGTCAGGCACGGTTGCTGCTCCTCCTGGACTCCCCGGCCGGTGCCGGTGCTCGGTCTGTGCCTACCAGGTCAGAGGTCGACCTCGGCCAGCACCCGCGGGATCTCCGGCGGCAGCTCGCGGGCCAGGAAGCCCAGCCGCCCCACCTGGGCGGCCAGCCGCTCCCCGGCCCGGCCGTGCAGGTGCGCCGCCCAGACCGCGGCCTGCGCGGGCTCCGCGCCGCGGGCCAGCAGCCCGGCGACGATGCCGGCGCGCACGTCGCCGGAGCCGGAGACGCCCAGGCCGGCGCCGCCGCTCTCGTCCTGCCACAGCCGCCCGTCGGGGTGCGCGATCCAACTGGTCGCCCCGCCGAGGCCGACGACCGCCCGGGCCTGCTCCGCCAGCCGCAGGGCCGCACCGGCCGGGTCGGCGTCGATCTCGTCCGGTTCTCCGTGCAGGGCGATGGCCAGCTCGGTGGGGTTGGGCGTCAGGACCGCCCGGCCGGCCAGGCGGTGCAGGCAGGACGGGTCCGCGGTGACCGCGGCCAGGCCCAGCGCGTCCAGCGCCACCGGGCCCTCGAGCTCGGGCAGCAGCTGCTCCACGAGGCCGCGCGTCTCCGGCTCGTCGGCCATGCCGGGCCCGATGAGCACCGCGGACGCGCGCTGCGCCAGGTCGAGCACCAGCTCGGCCGACGAGGCCCGGATCGCCCCGGCCTCGGTCGACGGCAGGCCGCGGACCAGCGCCTCCGGCAGCGAGATCGACACGTGCGGCGCCACCTTGGAGGGGACGGCGACCTGCAGCTTGCCCGCTCCCGACCGCAGCGCCGCCTCGGCCGCCAGCAGCACGGCACCGAGGGTCTCGGTGCTCGCGCCGACCACCAGGATCGACCCGCGCGACTCCTTGCCGCCGGTCGGCTCCGGCAGCCGCCAGCCGCGCAGCACCTGAGGGGTGATGAGCGTGGCCTCAGGCCGGGGACGGGACATCGTTCTCCTCGGTCACGGGGGGCTCCGCGTCGGCGTCCAGGTGCGCCACACCGTTGAAGTCGGTGAGCTGCCAGAGCCCGTCGCTGCCGGTCTCGTAGCGGGTCAGCGAGGTGTTGGCGATCTGCACGGTGCGGTCGATCTCCAGCAGTTGCGACTCGTCGAGCTCCTCCACCACGTAGCGGAAGACCATGATGACGGCCTGGTGCGAGACGCACATCAGCCGCTCGCCGTCGTGCCTCAGCGCCTCGGTCGCCAGCAGGCTGCGCACCCGCAGGGCCACGTCGGCCCAGCTCTCCCCGCCCGGCGGCCGGTAGTAGAACTTGCCCAGCAGCTCCCGCCGGCGGGCCTCGTCCGGGTACTCCTCCCGGATGCCCTCGCGGGTCATCCCGTCGAAGGCGCCGAAGTCGCGCTCCCGGAGCCGCTCGTCGTAGCGGATCGTCAGGTCCAGGCCGCTGGCCGCCACGACCCGCTGGGCGGTCGCCGCGGCGCGGGCGAACGGGGAGCTGAGCACCGTCGTCGGCTGCTCGTCGGCGGCCAGGCCCGCCAGCCACCTGCCCAGTGCCTCCGCCTGGTCCTGGCCGGTGGTCGACAGCGGCACGTCGGGGTCGCGGACGTCGAGCTCCAGCCGCGCGGCGCCGGCCGCGTGCGCCTGGGCGTCGGCCACGTTGCCCTGGCTCTCCCCGTGCCGCACCAGCCACAGCGCGGAAGGCCCCGGTCCCTGCGCCATCGCACTCCCGTCCACGTCGGGGACGGCGCTGGGGGTCGCCGTCCGCTCGTGGTAGCTGACCATGCCTGCGGCGATACGGCAGCGCGGGCGGGCTCAGCCGCCGGCGGCGACCCGCCGCGCGCCCACGTACCCGGGCTTGTCCACGCTGGTCACCGCGACCGGACGGCCGGGGACGCTGGCGTGCACCATCTGGCCGTTGCCGATGTAGATCCCCACGTGGCTGACCGGGCGGTAGAAGAAGACCAGGTCACCGGGCTGCAGGTCGGAGCGGGACACGGCGACGCCCATCGTGGACTGCGCGCGGCTGGAGTGCGGCAGGGCGATCCCGGCGGCGGCGTAGGCGTACATCGTCAAGCCCGAGCAGTCGAACGCGTCCGGGCCCGCGGCACCGGGCACGTACCGGTCGCCGCGCTGGGCGAGGGCGGTCCGGACGGCGACCCCGGCGGCCGCGGTCGGCGCGGGTGCCGGGCGGGCGGTCTCCAGCTGCGGCCCGGCCAGGGCGTTCTGCACCTGCACCTGATCGCCGGCCGAGAGCCGGGTGACGTCGGCCTGGTAGCCCTCCAGCTGCTTCTGCAGCGCGGCCTTCTGCTCGTTGAGGTCGGCGACCGACGCCTGTGCCTGCGCCTGGGCGGCGGCCGCGGCCGTCTGCGCGGAACGCGCGGCGTCGCGGGCGGCGGCGACCTGGGCGACGACCCCGTCGGCGTGCACGGCGAGCTGGTCCAGCGTGGTCATCTGCGCGACGAGGTCCTCCGCGGACCCGCTGGTGAGGAAGGCGGCGACGCGGGACCGGGTCGAACCGGTGTACCCGGACAGCGCGATGGCCCGCAGCTGCGGCGCCAGCGCGTCGACGGCCACCTGCGCCTGGTCGGCGGTCGCCCCGGCGGCCGCCGCGGCAGCCTGCTGCTCCCGCGCGGTCGCGGTGGCCTGCTGGACCTGCTCGTCCAGTTCCCGCAGCCGGACGCCGGCGGCCACGACGGCCTGGCGGGCTTCCCCGGGGGTCGCCGGGGCGGCTCCGGCGGGCGCCGGCGCGAGGACGACGACGATCGCAGCGGTCGCCGCGAGGGCAGCACCGCGGCTCCACCCGCGAACTGTCGATCGGTTCACCGGGCCTCCGAAGGCGCACGCTGCGCCCGGGGAGGGGCGGCGTTGAGCGAGCGCGTCAAAACGGAACGTAAGGGCGCGCCGTAGCGGTTGGGGGTCGGCGCGCGCGGGGACGATCGGTACCAGGAACCGGGGGCCCCATCCGCCTCAGCAGTCCCAGCCGTGTCACGGAACACGCGGCGGTCGCGGACAATGCGCGGCTCCGGCTCCGGCGGGGTCCGACGAAGGGCGTGGAATCCGGTCGCGGGCGCGGCGTGGGTCCGCACGTCGCGGTACCGTCAGCTGAGCGCGTGGTGGAGCAGGACCCGCGCCGGTCAGGCAGCGCCGGCGTCGCGCGCGGGCGCCTGCCGCCGGCGTCCTGCGGGTCGGACGGGCGGTGCGCGGCGATCAGCCGGCAGCGGGCTCGGAGGCCTCCAGGCTCTGCAGCACCGCGACGTCACGCAGGATCGCGGCCAGTTCGGCCGACGTCCAGGGCTCGCAGCAGTCGCAGGCACCCGACGGGGCGAAGCAGGCCAGGCCGAGGGTGCCGCCCGCCGAGCCCTCCGCCAGGGCGAGCTGACCGTCGGCGGGATTGCGGTGACAGCGGCACGCCGATGCACACATCCCGAGGCCCCACCCGGAGACGAGGACCGATGCGCCGTTCTCGTGCACCTTGCCGAGTTGGAAGATCGACGGCTTCTGCTGGTAGGTCATCTCGTGCTCCCCTCGCCGTCCTGCCACTGCGGCAGGGGTCCTCGTCGGCTCAGGAGCAGTAGAACCGAACCACGCTTGTTGCCCGGTTCACGGCTGACCTGACACGCGGAGTCGTCACTTCTCCCGTCTCGCCCGTCCCACCGGCACCGGGTGCGGTCAAGATCCGCCAAAGGATCTGCGGGGTGACGGCGACAGCCGACCGAGCGCGGCGAGAACGCTCCGGGTTTCGACCCAGCGTGGACCGGAGCCGTTCACCGGGCTGCGATCCGGGTACGCCCTGGCACATGACGAGCACTCCCGGTTCCGACCCGGCGGACCACGACCCCGCGACCGAGCCCACCACCGAGGACGCCACGGCCCAGGGGACGGAGGCAGCCGGCACACCCGTCGACCCGGCGGCCGCGTCGTCGTCCCCGGATCCCGGGCAGAGCGGCCGGCACCGACGGCACGACTGATCCCGTCCCCGGCGGCCGACGCCGCATCCGCGCTAGCTGGCCGGGGACACCGAGCTCATGTTGAAGTCGGGGATCCGCAGCGTCGGCATCGCGGCCCGGGAGAACCAGTCGTTCCACTCCCGCGGCAGGGTGCGCTCGGTGCGGCCGGCCTGGGTGGCCCGGGCGAGCAGGTCGACCGGTGACTCGTTGAACCGGAAGTTGTTCACCGCCCCGACGACCTCGCCGGCCTCGACCAGGAAGACGCCGTCCCGGGTGAGCCCGGTCAGCAGCAGGGTCTGCGGATCGACCTCGCGGATGTACCAGAGCGTGGTCAGCAGCAGCCCCCGCTCGGTGGCGGCGATCATCTCCGCCTGCGAGGCGGTGGCGGCCGGGTCCTCCAGGATCAGGTTGTCCAGGGCAGCGGTGGCCGGCGCCGTCGTCTTCAGCGCCCACGCCCGCGGCCGGATCAGGTTGCTGAGCACCCCGCCGGAGATCCAGTCGACCGCCGGGGTCGCCATGCCGTTGTCGAACACCGAGGCGCTGCCGGACGAGCCGCCGACCACCTGGAACGGGCAGCACTCCAGGCCCGGGGCGGCCGGATCGCTGCGCAGGGTCAGCGGCAGGGCCGCCAGCCGGTCACCGACGCGGTTGCCGCCACCGGGCCGGGCGTAGACGCTGCGGCCCTCGTCGGCGTCCCGCGCCTCCATGGTCCAGTAGGCGTAGATCATCATGTCGCTGACGGTGGACGGCGGCATGAGGGTCTCGTAGCGCCCGGCCGGCAGCTCGATCCGCCGCTGCGACCAGGTCAGCTTCCGCTGCACCTCGGCGGCCAGCCCGGCCACCGAGACGTCGGTGAAGTCGCGGGTTCCGACCCCCGACCAGACCGAGCGGGCGAAGTCCGGCGACTTGCCGTTGAGCTCCACCCGGCCGGAGGGCTGGTCGTGGCGCAGCCGCAGCCCGGTCGAGGTGCCCAGGTACGTCGTGGCCATCGAGTGCTCCGCGAAGCCGAACAGCAGCTCGCCGCGGTCGCGGGCCCCCCCGAATGCCTCCCCCAGCGCTGGGGCGAAGTCGGTGAACACGCCGATCGAGGTCTCCGCCGGATCGGCGTCCCACGGTCCCGAGCCCGGCGGCACGTCGCTGACCAGCGGCATCGCGTCCTCGGCCGGGCCGGCGTCCCGGGCGGCCTGCTCGCTGGCCGCCACCAGCTCGGCGATGTCCGGCGTGCCGGTGCGCGCCACGGTGCCGGCGGCCATCCCGGCCCCGCCGTCGACGAAGGAGATGACGACGACCTGCCGGGACCGCATGGCCCCGTTGGTGGTCAGGCTGTTGCTCGCCCAGCGGAGGTTGGCCTCCGAGCTCTCGACGACGTAGCTGACCTGCCCGTCGGCGGTGGAGGCGGCCAGCGCCTTCTCCACCAGGTCCTGGGGCCGGACGTGGAGCTGGCTCATCGCTTCATCGCTCCGCTCCTCGTTCGCTGACCCTCGCTCGTCGACCTCAACGCCCGCCCTCCTGCACCGTGTTGAGGATGGTGATGTTCTCGAACAGCGCGGTCGGGCAGCCGTGGCTCACCGCGGCGACCTGTCCCGGCTGCGCCTTGCCGCAGTTGAAGGCCCCGCCCAGCACGTAGGTCCGCGGGCCGCCGACCACCGCCATCGAGCCCCAGAACTCCGTCGTCGTCGCCTGGTAGGCCACGTCGCGCAGCTGGCCGGCGAGCCGGCCGTGCTCGATGCGGTAGAAACGCTGCCCGGTGAACTGGAAGTTGTAGCGCTGCATGTCGATCGACCAGCTCTTGTCGCCGACCACGTAGATGCCGCGCTCGACCCCGGCGATGACCTCCTCGGTCGACGGGCCGCCGGCAGCCGGTTGCAGCGACACGTTCGCCATCCGCTGCACCGGCACGTGGGCGGAGGAGTCGGCGAAGGCGCAGCCGTTGGACCTCGGCATCCCCCGCAGCCGCGCCATGTTCCGGTCGACCTGGTAGCCGACGAGCACACCGCCGCTGATCAGGTCCCACTGCTGCCCGGCGACGCCCTCGTCGTCCCAGCCGACGGTGGACAACCCGTGCTCCACCACCCGGTCACCGGTGACGTTCATCAGCGGTGAGCCGTACCGCAGCGTGCCCAGCTTGTCGACGGTCGCGAACGACGTCCCGGCGTAGGCGGCCTCGTAGCCCAGCGCGCGGTCCAGCTCGGTGGCGTGGCCGACGGACTCGTGGATGGTCAGCCACAGGTTCGACGGATCGACGACCAGGTCGTAGCGGCCGGGCTCCACCGACGGCGCCTTGGTCTTCTCGCGCAGCAGCTCGGGGATCTCGGCGAGCTCGCGCTGCCAGTTCCAGCTGTCGCCGGTGAGGAACTCCCAGCCGCGGCCGGCCGGTGGCGCGAGGGTGCGCATCGACTCGAACGCACCGGTGGACCGGTCGACGGTCAGCGCGGTGAACTCCGGGTGGATGCGCACCCGCTGCTGGCGGGTGCGGGTCCCGGCGGTGTCGGCGTAGTACTTCTGCTCCTTGACGTGCGTGCAGGAGGACTGGACGTGCTCCACCCCGTCGGCGGCCAGCAGCTGCTCCGACAGCGACACCAGCAGCCCGGTCTTCTCCGCGTCGGGCACCGCGAACGGGTCGATCTCGTAGGCGGAGACCCACTCCCCGTCGTACGTGGGTTCCGGCGCCAGCTCGACGCGGTCGGTGTTCATCGCGGCGGACACCTGCGCGACCGCCACCGCCTCCTCGGCCAGCCGCACCGCCTCCCCGGCGGTCAGGACGACGCCCGCGGCGAACCCCCAGGTGCCGTCGTGGACGACGCGGACGGCCAGGCCCAGGTCCTCCCCGTCGGCCAGCGCCTCCAGCCGCGCGTCGCGCAGCCGGAGCGTCTGCGTGCGGACCCGCTCGACCCGCAGGTCGGCGTGCTCGCAGCCCAGGTCGACCGCGCGGGTCAGCGCGGCCTCGGTCAGCGCGGACAGCGGCAGGGCCAGGAAGGACTCGTCGACGGAACGCAGCGGTGCCACGCGGTCGTGTCTACCAGTCGAAGGACCCGCCCGAGGCGTCGCCAGCCCGTCGCTAGCCCAGCTCGCTGTCCACCCAGCACCACCGCCACACCTCGTTGGGCTCGGCACTGGCGACCACCGGGTGCCCGACCGCCTCGAAATGGACGCGGGAGTGCCGGCGCGGGGAGGAGTCGCAGCAGCCCACGTGACCACAGGTCAGGCAGGTCCGCAGGTGCACCCAGGTCGTCCCCTCGCGCAGGCAGTCCTCGCACGCCGACGCGGCGCCCGGCTCGCCCGGCGGGGCGTCCCGCAGGTGGTCGCAGGGCGCCTCGCGGGGCCGGGGCGCCAGGGCGCGGTCCCGGTCGCGGTTCTCCAGCTCCTGGTACCGGTCCAACAGCGACTCCTCGACGTCGATCGCGGACAGCGCGGAGGCGAGCACCTCGGCCGGCGCGGTCCCGGCGTCCCGGGCCTGCACCACGACGTCCCGCTCGGCGGCCAGCATCTCCATGCGCAGTCGAGCGTAGGTGTTGGACGGGGTCTCCTGGTCCGCCAGCGGCCGCCCCAGCCGCTCCCAGGCGGCGTCCGAGCGCGCGATCGACCGGTCCCGCAGCCGCTCCACCAGCCCCTCGGGCTCGCCCCCGGTGGTGAGCTCGGCGAGCCGCGTCAGGCCCGCGGCGTTCGCGGCGTCCCCGATCTCGGCGGCCTGCAGCGCGTCCTCGGCCGGGTCCGGGGGCGGCAGCCCGACCCGCCGGACCAGCCAGGGCAGCGTCGACCCCTGCACCAGCAGGCTGCCCACCACCACGGTGAACGCGGCCAGCAGCAGCACCTCCCGGTCGGCCAGGTCCTCGGGCAGCAGCAGGGCCGCGGCCAGGGTGACCACCCCGCGCATCCCCGCCCAGGAGACCAGCCCGGCCACCGCGGGACTCCACGCCGCCCGGCGCATGGCCGGGGTGCCCGCGGACAGGATGCCGGCCACCCCGAAGACGAAGACGGCGCGCGCGACGATGGTGGCCGCCAGCACGCCGGCGCAGACGGCGGCGATCCGGCCCGCCCCGAGGCCGCTGTCGGCCGCGCCGGCCAGCAGGCCCGGCAACTGCGTGCCGATCAGCAGGAAGACGCCGTTCTCCAGCACGAAACCGATGGTGCGCCAGGTGACCGCCTCGGTGACCCGCGCCGAGGCCGTCTGCACCCGCGGCGACAGGTGGGCCAGCGTCAGCCCGGTCATCACGGTGGCCAGCACACCGGAGGCCTCCAGCGCCTCGGCCGGCAGGAACGCCAGATAGGGCGCGACGAAGGACAGCAGCGTGTCCAGCACCGGGTCGCGCAGCCGGGCCCGGACGACGGCGAGCACCGCGGCGACCGCCCCACCCACCAGCACCGCGCCGGCGACTGCCCACAGGAAGCTGCCGGCGACCTGGAACGGCGACGGGGAGGCGGTCAGTGCCGACAGCGCGACGCTGAGCGCGATCAGCGCGGCGGCGTCGTTGACCAGGCTCTCCTGCTCCAGCAGGGTGGCCACCCGCCGCGGCAGCCCCAGCCGGCGGCCGAGGGCCGCGGCCGCAACGGCGTCCGGTGGGGCGACCACCGCACCGAGCGCGAGCGCCGCGGCCAGCGCCACCCCGGGGACGAGCAGCCAGGCGACCCAGCCGACCACCACGGTGCTGAACACGACGAGCACCACCGACAGCAGCACGATGCTGGCCTTGTTGTGCCGGAAGTCGAACAGCGAGGTGCGGGCGGTGGTCGCGTAGAGCAGCGGCGGCAGGAGCGCGTTGAGCACCAGCTCCGGGTCCAGGCTGACCGACGGCACGCCCGGCACCAGGGACACCGCCGCGCCCACCACCACGAGCACGAGGGGCGTCGGCCAGCCGAACCGGTCGCACAGCCCGGCGACGACGCCGACGGTGGTGATCAGCGCCACCACCGCCATGGTCAGCTCCACGACCCGCCTCCGCCCTGGCGCCCGCGCGCCGGGCGGGATCCTCTCAGTGCCGGCCGGGCGGTTGGGCACCGGCGGCCGGCGGGTAGCCGCCGGCATGGCCGCACGCCCGGACGACGTCACGCTCACCTTCGGCGGCAACGCGACGACGCTGCTGCGACTGGGGCCGTTCGCGCTGCTGACGGACCCGAACTTCCTGCACCGCGGGCAGCGCGCACACCTGGGCTACGGGCTGCGCAGCAGACGGCTGACCGAGCCCGCGCTGCAGGCCACCCAGCTGCCCGACCTGGACGCCGTCCTGCTCTCGCACATGCACGGCGACCACTGGGACCGCATCGCCACGCGCTCCCTGCCCAAGGACACCCCCGTGGTGACCACCCCGGAGGCGGCCGCGTGCCTGGCCAGGCGCGGGTTCAGCGGCACCGCCGACCTGCGCCCGTGGCAGACCCACGAGCTGACCCGGGGCACCGACACGCTGCGGATCACCAGCGTTCCCGGCGTCCACGGGCCCGGCCCGCTGGCCCGGCTGCTGCCGCAGGTGATGGGCAGCGTGCTGGAGCTGGCCCGTGAGGGGGAGGTGCGCTGGCGGGGCTACATCAGCGGCGACACCCTGTACCGGCCGTTCCTGGGCGAGCTGCTGCAGCGCTGCGGTCCGCTCGACGTGCTCGTTCCGCACCTGGGCGGCACGAAGGTCGCCGGCGTCCTGCTGACCATGGACGGCCGCCAGGGCGCCGACCTCGTCGAGCTGCTGAAGCCCCCGGTCACCGTGCCGGTGCACTTCGACGACTACGGCGTCTTCAGCTCGCCGCTGGGGAACTTCGTCGCCGAGGTCGCCAACCGCAGGCTGCCCGGTGAGATCCGCACCGTGGGCCGCGGCCAGACGATCTCCCTGCGGGCGTGATGCAGAGTCGCCGGGTGCCGGTTCCCGTCACCCAGCGACTCCGCATCAGCGGCCGGCCAGGCGGGTTGCCCGGGCCTGGACGTCGGCGCGCAGGGCCTCCTCGTCCACCGTGGTGGAGACGCCGTCCCGGACCACCCGCCGGCCGGCCACCCAGGTGTCGCGGACGTGCCGGGAGCCGACCGACCAGACCAGGTGGGTGACCAGGTCCGCGGCGTCGCCGACCGGCACGAAGGCGATGTCCTCGGTGTCGACGTGCACCAGGTCCGCGCGCCGTCCGGGCGCCAGCCGGCCGAGGTCGTCCCGGCCGATGGCTGCGGCCGCCCCGCCGGTGGCCAGCCAGAACGCCTCCGGAGCGGTCAGCGCAGTGGCGTCCCGCTCGCGCAGCCGGGCCAGCTGGGCGGCCAGCCGGAGATCCTCGAACAGGTCCAGGTTGTCGTTGGACGCCGGGCCGTCGGTGCCCAGGCCGACCCGGATGCCCAGGTCCAGCATGTCCCGCAGCCGGGCGGTGCCGCTGGCCAGCTTGGCGTTGCTGCTCGGGCAGTGCGCCACCGCGACGTCGTACTCGCGCCACAGCTCCAGGTCGCCGTCGTCCAGGTGCACGCAGTGCGCGGCCAGCACCCGGCCGCCGAGCACGTCGTGCGCGGCCAGCAGGTGCGGCACGCTGAGCCCGGAGCCGGCGAGCAGCTCCGCGCCCTCGGTGGCGGTCTCGGCCACGTGCACGGTGAGCAGCAGGTCGTGCTCGCGCGCGGCCTCGGCCGCCTGGCTGAGCACCGGCAGCGGAACGGTGTACGCCGAGTGCGGGCCGATGCCGTACTCGACCCGGGCGTCGCCGGACGCCGACAGCCGGACGGCGGTGTCCAGCTGCTCGTCGAAGGTGCCGAAGCCGGCCAGCCCGATCAGCGGGTTGGCGATCACCGCGCGGGCGCCGGTGGCGGTGACCGCGGCGGCGACCCGCTCGGGGTGGAAGTACATCTCGACACTGGTGGTGACCCCGTGGCGCAGCATCTCCGCCGACGCCGCGGTCATCGCGACCTCGACGTCCTCCGGGGTCAGCCGCGCCTCGCGCGGCCACATCACCTCGCGCAGCCAGCGGTCCAGCGGCAGGCCCTCCCCCTGGCCGCGGAAGAGCACCATCGGCGCGTGCGAGTGGGTGTTGACCAGCCCGGGGGTCAGCACGCCGGGCAGCCGGGTGACCGGGGCGGCGCCGGCGTCGGGCGCCTCCGCGGCCGGCCCGACCCAGCTGATCACCCCGTCCTCGACGTCGACGACCGCATCGCGGACGACGGTGCCGGCCCGGTCCCCGACGACCACGGCAGCGGCGGTGAAACGCTCCATGGGCCGACGGTAGAGGAACGCCGGACGGCCCGAGCGCGTTGGGACAGAGATGCCGACGGCTGCTGCCGCCGACCCGGGCGGACTCACGGGAACAGTGCTCGACCTGATGGAGGCGCTCGGCGCCCTGGGGGTCGGGCTCGCCATCCTGCTCGAGACGGTGGTGCCGCCCATCCCCAGCGAGGTCGTGCTGCCGCTGGCCGGCTTCCTGGCGCAGACCGGGCGGATGAGCCTGCTGGCCGCCTTCCTGGCCGCCACCGCGGGCTCGCTGCTGGGCGCGGCTCTGCTCTACCAGCTCGGCAGCTGGCTGGGCCCCGAGCGCAGCCGCCGGCTGCTGGACCGGCTCCCGCTGGTGGAGGCCGCGGACGTGGACAAGGCGTTCCGCGCCTTCGAGCGGCACGGCCGGACGGCGGTGCTCATCGGCCGGCTCGTCCCGGTGGTGCGCAGCTTCGTCTCGGTGCCGGCGGGCGTGGTGCGGATGCCCTGGCCGCAGTTCCTGCTGTACACGGCCCTCGGCAGCGCGCTGTGGAACGGCCTGCTGATCGGCGCGGGAGTCGCCCTGGGCACCCGGTACGAGCTGGTGGAGCGGTACGTCGGGCTGCTGGACGGTGCGCTGGTGGTCGCCGTCGCGGTCGCGCTGGGTTGGGCCGTCGTCCGGCACGTCCGCCGCCGGCGCAGCACCCTGGAGCGGTGAGCTCCCACCGCACCCGCCCCGACGTCGTCGCCTTCGACGTCAACGAGACCCTGCTGGACCTCGCTCCGGTGCAGGCAGCCCTGGTCGAGCACGGGCAGCCGGGTCACCTGCTGCCGGCGGTGTTCGCCCGCACGCTGCTGACCGGCTTCGCGGCGGCGGCGGTGGGCGGCTGGTGCCCCTTCCGCGCCGCCTTCGAGGCCGCCCTGGCCCAGGTGACCGGGCTGTCCCCGGCCGACTGCGGCACGGTGGCCGACGCCTTCGCCGAGCTCTCCCCGCACCCGGACGTCGAGCCGGCGTTGCGGCGGCTGGCCGAGGCCGGCGTGCGGGTGGTGACGCTGACGCATGGCTCGCCGGGTGTCGCCGAGGCCGGGCTGGCCCGCGGCGGGATCACCCCGCTGGTGGAGCGCTGCCTGACCGCGGAGTCGATCCGGGCCTGGAAGCCGAACCGGGAGGCCTATCTGTGGGCGGCCGGCGTGTGCCGCGTCGCGCCGGAGCTGATGGCGCTGGTCGCGGCGCACTCCTGGGACGTGCTGGGCGCCCAGCGCGCCGGGTTGACCGGCGCCTTCACCTCCGCGCGCGCCGAGCGGGTCTACGCGGCGGTGTTCGACCCGCCGCACGTGCAGGGCGCCACCCTGCTCGAGGTGGCCGATGCCTTGCTCGCGCTGCCGCCAGCGGAATGACACCGGTGCGCCCGCCGGAGGAGGTGGGCACGCCGCTGGGACCGGCCCGGGTGCACCGCGAGGAACCGGCCGCCGCGGCCCGCGGCACGCTCGTGCTGGGTTCCGGTGCCGGCGGCGGCGTCGATGCGGTCGACCTCGGCGCCGTGGCGGGGGCGGCCTGCGGAGCCGGCTGGCGGGTGCTGCGCATCGAGCAGCCGTGGCGGGTGGCGGGGCGCCGGATCGCGCCGGCCCCGGCGCGGCTGGACGAGGGCTGGACGGCGGTGCTCGCTGAGCTGCGCAGCGGCGGCGGGCTGACCGGCCCGCTGGTGCTCGGCGGCCGCAGCGCGGGCGCCCGGGTGGCCTGCCGGACCGCGGCAGCCGAGCAGGCGGCCGGGGTGCTGGCGCTGGCCTTTCCGCTGCACCCGCCCGGCCGGCCGGACAAGAGCCGGGCCGCCGAGCTGCGCGGCGTCGACGTTCCGCTGCTCGTCGTCCAGGGCGAGCGGGACGCCTTCGGCCGGCCGGCGGAGGTGGTCGCCGCGCTGGCCGGGCACCCCGGGCAGGTCGCCGCCGTCCCGGGCGACCACGGCCTGCGCCGGGACGTCGCCGCGGTGGCCGCGGCCGCCGTCCGTTGGCTGGCCTGCTGGTGAGCGGAGTGGATCCGTCGAGCCGAGGACGACGGAGCCACTCCGGTCCTCACCCTCTGCGGCGCCGCACGATGATCGCGATCAGCAGCAGCAGGAGGGCCACCCCGCCGGCGGGGGCCGCGTACCGCATCATCGCGGCGCCGCCGGCGACCTCCAGCAGGTCGATCGGCTCCGGCTCGGCCGACGCCGGGCGGGGCGCGGACCGCGCCGGGCCCGAGGACGCCGGCCGGTTCGGCGGCGCGGTGGTGCCGGTCGGCGGCTTGCTGGGCGCCTTCTTCGCGGCCTTGCCGATCGGCGTGGGCTCGGCGACGGGGGACTGGTCCTCGACCGTTCCGGTGCCGGAGAACGGCGCGGCGTCCCCGGCCTTGTCAGCGGCCTTGTCCGCGGCCTTGTCGGCGCCCTGGACGGAGGCGGCGACCTCCTCGACCACCCCGGTGGTCGACGCGGCGGCCGAGGCCGCGGCCGTCTTCGCCGTGCCGGCCACCGTCGGTTCCTGGGAGGTGCCCGCCGCCGCGGTGTCCACCTGGGCCGCGTCGATGCCGGCGTCGCCGCTGGCCAGCTGGGCCGACAGCTTGTCCGCGAACTGGCCCAGCAGCTTGTTGCCGACGTCGGTCATCACACCCCGGCCGAACTGGGCCGGCCGGCCGGTGATGTTCAGGTCGGTGAGCACGTCGACCCGGGTGACGCTGCCCTCGCTGGCGAGGTTCGCGGTGATGATCGCGGCGGCGGTGCCGTTGCCCCGCTGGTCCTTGCCGCGGGCGTCGATGACGGCCTTGTGGCCGGTCTCGTCCCGCTCGATGAAGGAGCCCTTGCCCTGGTAGGTCAGATTGATCGGGCCGAGCTTCACCTTCACCCGGCCGGTGAAGTCGTCGCCCTCGACGGAGTCGAGGATCGCGCCCGGCATGCAGGGGGCGATCCGGTCGATGTCCATCAGCACCCGCCACGCCTCGTCGATGGGCAGGGGGACGGTGAACGAGTTCTCCAGCTGCACTGCGGGACCTCCGAGGATGATTGACCCGCTGCGCCTGCCGGCGGGCGCCGGGGGCAGCTGGTCGGGCCGGGCGTGCGGGAATCGGGGCGAGAGGCTGACGCTACCGCGCGGTCGCAGACCGCACCCGGCGTCCGCGGCCGTCGGTGTGCTGCCAGCTGGGGGATGAGCCGCGGTCGACAGCGGCTCACCCCCCAGGTCCTTTCTCAGAGGCCGGTCGCGGCCGCCAGTGCCCGCCTGGTGAGGACCCGGGCCAGGTGCTGGCGGTAGTCGGCCTGGGCGTTGAGGTCGCTGCTGGGGCTGGTGCCGTCGGCGGCCAGGGCGGCGGCCGCGGTGACCGCCTCCAGGCTGACGTCGGCACCCAGCAGCGCCTGCTCGGTCGCCGTGGCCCGCAGCGGCGTGGACCCCATGTTGGTCAGCCCGATCCGCGCCTCCGCGATCCGGCCACCCTCCCGCCGGACGGCGGCGGCCACCGCCACGATCGACCAGGCCTGCGCCACCCGGTTGAACTTCTCGTACCGGACCCCCCAGTCCTCGCCGAGCTTGGGCAGCCGGATCTCGACGAGCAGCTCACCCTCCTCCAGCGCGGTGGTCAGGTAGTCGACGAAGAACTCCGTGGCCGGCACGGTCCGGCGACCGGACGGGCCGGCCAGGACGAACTCCGCGTCCAGTGCCAGGGCCACCGCCGGCAGGTCGCCGGCCGGGTCTGCGTGCGCCAGCGCGCCGCCGAAGGTGCCGCGGTGGCGGACCTGCCGGTCGGCGACGGTCTCGGTGGCCTGCACCAGCAGCTGCCCGTACCGGGCCAGCAGCGGATCGGTGAGGACGTCGGAGTGGGTCGTCATCGCGCCGACGACCAGCGCGTCGCCGTCCTCCCGCACCCCGCGCAGCTCCGGGATGCGGGTCAGGTCGACCACCAGCTCCGGAGCTGCGAGCCGCAGCCGCATCACCGGGATCAGCGACTGGCCGCCGGCGAGCACCTTCACGTCGTCACCGCCCTCGGCGATGACCTGCAGCGCCTCCTCGACGGTGGACGGGCGGGCGTAGTCGAACGCGGCCGGAATCACTTGTCTCCTCCCAGGGCCGAGGCGGGCGTGGAGACCCCGGCGGTCGTCTCGGTCTGGGCGCCGCCGTAGGCGTTGCTGCCGGCGGTGGCCCGGTCGCCGCCGTCCCCGCCCTGATGGATGGCCCGCCAGACCCGTTCGGGGGTCAGTGGCATCCGGATGTCGGTCACGCCGAGGTGCCGGACTGCGTCCAGCGCGGCGTTCACGACCGCCGGGGTGCTGGCGATGCAGCCGGCCTCCCCGACGCCCTTGGCGCCCAGCGGGTTGCCCGGCGCCGCGTGCACCGTGTTGCCGGTGTCGAAGTGCGGCAGGTCGGCGGCCGAGGGCACCAGGTAGTCGACGAAGGTGCCGGTGGTGAGGTTGCCGTCGGCGTCGTAGATGGCCTCCTCGTACAGCGCCTGGGCGATGCCCTGCGCCAGGCCGCCGTGCACCTGGCCCTCGACGATGAGCGGGTTCACGATCGTGCCGACGTCGTCGACCGAGGCGTACTTGCGGATCTTCACGAACCCGGTCTCGGTGTCGACCTCCATGGCGCAGATGTGCGTGCCGGGGGGGAAGGAGAAGTTCTCCGGGTCGAAGGTGGCCTCCGCGTCGATCGTGGGCTCGATCCCCTCGGGGTAGTCGTGCGAGGCGAACACGGCGAGCGCGACCTCCTGGATGCCCACCGACGCGCCCGGCGTGCCACGGACGGAGAACTTCCCGCCGGTGAACTCCAGGTCGTCCTCGCTGGCCTCCAGCATGTGCGCGGCGATCGTGCGGGCCTTCGCGACCACCTTCTCCGCGGCCTTGACCACGGCGGTGCCGCCGACCACCAGCGACCGTGAGCCGTAGGTGTCCATGCCGCGGGAGGACACCGCGGTGTCCCCGTGCAGGACCTCGACGTCCTCGAACGGCACGCCGAGCTGGTCGGCGACGATCTGGCTCCACGCCGTCTCGTGACCCTGGCCGTGCGGGGTGGTGCCGGCGACCACCTCGACCTTGCCCGTCGGCAGCATCCGGATGGACGCGGACTCCCAACCGCCCGCTCCGTAGGAGAGCGAGCCCAGCACCCGGGAGGGGGCGAGCCCGCACATCTCGGTGAAGGTGGAGAACCCGATCCCCAGCTGCACCGGGTCGCCCGACTCCCGGCGGCGCTGCTGCTCGGCCCGCAGCTCGTCGTAGCCCAGCAACTGCAGTGCCTGCTGCGTGGCCGCCTCGTAGTCGCCGCTGTCGTACTCCAGGCCCGCGGCGGTGGTGAAGGGGAACTCCGCGGCGTCGATCCAGTTCTTCCGGCGCAGCTCCAGCGGGTCCATGCCGAGCTCGACGGCGAGCTCGTCCATGATCCGCTCGATCGCGAAGGTCGCCTCCGGCCGCCCGGCGCCGCGGTAGGCGTCGGTGGGCACCTTGTTGGTGAAGACGCCGTCGCACTCGAACCGGTAGGCCGGGAACTTGTAGATGCCGACGAACATGAAGGCACCCAGCACCGGCACGCCCGGGGTGACCAGCCGCAGGTAGGCGCCCATGTCGGCGAGGATGCGGCAGCGCAGGCCCTTGACGTTGCCCTCGCGGTCGGCGGCGATGTCGATGTACTGGATCTGGTCGCGGCCGTGGTGCGCGGACATCAGCGACTCGCTGCGGGTCTCGGTCCACTTCACCGGCTTGCCCAGCCGGCGGGCGGCCAGCAGGCAGAGGACTTCCTCCGGGTTGACCTGCAGCTTTCCGCCGAACCCGCCGCCCACGTCGGGGGCGATGACCCGCAGCTTGTGCTCGGGGATGCCGGTGACCATGGCCAGCATGACCCGGAGGATGTGCGGGATCTGGGTCGAGGACCACAGCGTGAAGTTGTCCCCGGACGGCTGGACCACCACCGACCGCGGCTCCATGAAGGCCGGGATCAGCCGCTGCTGCACGAACCGGCGGCTGACCACGACGTCGGCCTCGGCGAACGCCTGCTCGGTGTCGGCTCCGGTGCCGGCCTCGCCGGCGTCGAAGACCCAGTGGAAGCTGGTGTTGGACTCGGTGTGGCCGTGCACCAGGTCGGCACCCCCCGTCACGGCCTCCTCCATGTCGAGCACCACGGGCAGCGACTCGTAGTCGATGTCGATGGCCTCCAGCGCGTCCGCGGCCGCGGTGCGGCTGCGCGCGATCACCAGGGCGACCGCCTCGCCGACGTGGTTGACCTGGTCGACGGCGACCGAGGGATGGCCGGGGTTCACCATGTCCGGGGTCACCGGCCAGGCGCAGGGGATGGAGCCCTGCTCCTCGGCGAGGTCCCGGCCGGTGAGGACGGCGACGACGTTCGGCCGCTCCTGGGCCGCGCCGACGTCCAGGTGGGTGATCCGTGCGTGCGCGACGGGGCTGCGCAGCACGGACATGTGCAGCATCCCGGGCAGGACCATGTTGTCGGTCCAGGTGGTCCGCCCGGTGATCAGCCGGGCGTCCTCCTTGCGGCGGCGCGCCTGCCCGACCTCCTTGGCCGGTGCGACGGTGGCGGCGTCCTCGGTGACGGTCATGCTCTCTCCTCGCTGGCGCTCGTCGACCGCATGGCCGACGGTGCTGTGCTGAACGGTGACCTCGCGAGCCCGGTCACGACTGCGCCACCGCCTCGGTGGTCGAGGGGGCGCCGGTGCTCGCGCCGCGCATCTCGGCGGCGGCCTGCTGCACCGCCCGGACGATGTTCTGGTAGCCGGTGCAGCGGCAGAGGTTGCCCTCGATGCCCTCCCGGACCTCGTCCTCGCTGGGGTCGGGGTTGTCGCCGACAAGGTCGATCGAGGCCATGATCATCCCCGGCGTGCAGAACCCGCACTGCAGGCCGTGCATGTCGTGGAAGGCCTTCTGCATCGGGTGCAGCGTCCCGCCGTCGGCGATGCCCTCGATCGTGGTGACCGTGCCGCCGTCGGCCTGGACGGCGAGCACCGTGCAGGACTTCACGGCCTCCCCGTCGAGGTGGACGGTGCAGGCGCCGCAGTTGCTGGTGTCGCAGCCGACGACGGTGCCGACCTTGCCGAGTTGCTCGCGCAGATAGTGGACCAGCAGGGTCCGCGGTTCGACGTCGTCCGAGTAGGACTGCCCGTCGACCCGCACGGTGATCTGGGTCATCGGTCCTCCGCTTGCGTTGCAGGGGTGTGTGCACTGCGGTCGCCCGCAGATCTGCCCGCAGTGTGACCACGCGCACAGCGGTTCGGCCACCCCTTCCGCCACCGGCCGGAGGACAGGTTCCGCGCCAGCGGATCTGGGTGCGCGATTTCCCCGCTGGTGCGGGTACCGATCGCGTGATTCCTCCCGCACCGCGGCCGCCGGGAAACGTTGCAGCCCGTTGCAGCCGGCTGCGGCGGGCCCGACGCCCCGGCCGCCCGGGTCAAGTCGCGGGCCCGTCCTGCCGACCCTGGGGAGGAGGCCGAGGGGAGGAGCCCGGATGCGCTGCACGTCCCGAGGTCTGCGCCGCGGACGCCGGGCCGGCCTGCTCCTGTCCGCCGCGGCCGTCGTCCTGCTGCCGGCCTGCACCCCGGCCGCGTCCCCGGCCGCTTCCCGGGTGGAGGTGGCCGCCGCCACGGCGGCGGTGCCCCGCACCCCGTGGACGGACCCCGCACCGCACCCGCGAGCCGGCTACCCCGACCTGCCGGTCCCCGCCCCGGCCACCGGCGGCATGCCGGTTCCGCAGCCGCCGCGGCCCACCGGCGTCCAGCGCCTGCCCACGGCTCGGGCCGCGGTCGGCACCGCGCCGCCCCTGACGCCGCGCACGCCCTCGTGCGGCGGCTCCGTCGCGCCGCACCGGATCAGCCCGGGCGTGCAGCCGGGCGCGGGC